>NZ_JBFWIX010000002.1:0-245110 GCF_050253495.1 Acidocella sp. | reverse complement strand
AAGGAGCCCAGCAGGTGGGTTATGGAACAGGTGGTGCCGTGGACGGTGAGGCAGTAACCCGCCTAGCCTAGCGGTGCAGGGCCTTGGGCTGCATGGTGTCCACCTTGGCCGCCAGTTCGTCGCGCTCGTCTTTGAGGCACTCCACCTTGGCCTGTAGGCGCTGCAAGACCATCAAGGTAAGCTCGTCCTCGGAGAGTTCGCCCGTGCGGACCTTTTCCTCACCCTTCACGTACATGCCGTCCTTGCGGATAGCGGGCAGGACCTCGCGGGTAACCCAGTCCTGGAACTGGCGGGCCTCGGGGTTGTCCGAACGCATGACCAGCTTGTAGAGGCCGGATTCCGAGATAATGTTCATATTCTGTATACCTCCATGGGTCCTGATTGGTGCCGCACCCCTTTCGTCATCGGATAAGCACCGCAGGGGCGCGTGGGTGTCTACGGCCCCGTGGAGTTATGTACCCGGTAAAGCAGTGCCCGGCACACGTCCGCCGCCACGAACCAGGGGTTGCCCTCGCGGGTCACAATGCGGACCTGACGGCCCTGGAAATATTCTGAGTAGGTGATTCCCGAAGTAGGACCCGAACCTACGCCCGTTCAGCCCTCCGGCCAGAAGTCGTCCGCCATGATTTGCTCGAATGGCCACGGGCACACGATAGGGAACACCGCCCGGTCCAGCCCGGTCCCCCGTGCAGCCCCTAGGATAGCCAGCCGGTAACCCGAGGCAATGGAGGCGTCTAAGGTGCCCTTGAGGCTTGGATTGTCGGCAAGATGGTCAGCCAACCGGTCCCGCTGTTCCTCTATGGTCAGCCGCCAGCTTGTGCCACGGAGGGCTGGCTGAACCTGCCATTTGAGGAGATGCATGAGAAGCACGGACAGGCGGTTTACCAGTTCGCGCTTCTCAGACTTACCCATGCTCTCAATTTCCTCCGCGATATGCTCAACATCTGCCTGGGACAGCTTGCCCGCCCGTAACAGAGCGGCTTGCTCAGTAGCCCAGGCGTAGAAATCGCGGTCATATAGATTGGAACTGCTGCTCATCGGTCCTGCTCCATATGACTACCTATACAGCATCAGCAAGGCCCGGGCAGCCCAGTTCGACGCCCCCGGCAGGACTCGAACCCGCACAAACGAACCTTTCAAGGCTAGATGCTTTGCGTGACATACAGAGCCGCAAGGTCCACCTCCAGCCATATCACCTTCTCTATGGCCTCTTTCAGCTTAGCCAGGGGGATGCCCTTCAATACCACTTGCGGCTTTCCCCGCCGCTTTCGTGACCTGTCAGCAGGTCTATCCTGCCCTCATTTACCTCGGCCTCGTACAGCTTGGTTGTCACGCTATGACGGAATGAGTGGTAATCCAGCTCCTTCTGATAAATACTCGCGTTCCGCAGGTATCGGCTGAAATCCTTGCTGAAATAAAACCCACGCTTCTGATCTGGGCCACCCGGTCTCAGGTCCGGAAACACGGGCGCATCTGGGGCGATTGCGGTAGCCTGGACATAATCGAGGAAGCCCAGCCGGATCAATTCGGAATGTAGCGGCACCCGGCGACGGGACTGCTGGTTCTTGAGTTGCCGCCCGTCCGCATCGGTGATGTTCAGGAACCAGACTTCTCCCTCCTGCCCCACGTCCTCGCCTCGCAACTGGGCGAATTCTTCCAGGCGGTTACCATGGAACGCCCCCAGCAGCGGCAGCCAGAACATGGCGTCCTTGATGATCTGATCCCCAGGCGCTGCCCGATGGCGGCCCGTACAGCCGATCCAGATAGCGAGGAAAAGAGCGCCTTCAAATCTTCCCCGGTCCACATTTTCCGCTGGCTCCGGGCGGGAGCCGCCCGGTCTCTATTAGGAATTTGAAGAACTGAGAGAGTGCCCAGAAGTGCCGCTTAATCGTTTTCTCGGATAACGTGTCCGCCTCCGCTGGGGCATCGGCCATGATGGCACGGATAGGCTTATCCCTCTCCGCATGGGACTTTCGGTATTTGGCGGGTATCTGCCGCAGCGTGGCCCGGAACCGTTCGCCATCTACCGCTGTATAGTCATCCACCGGCCTGTCATCCACGATCTCAAGGAACAGGGCAAAGGGAGCGGCCATGAACGCCCAAACGGCCCCCAGGCGATCGTTCAAACACTCCCTGGTGATGAGCCGGACCGACGAATGAACCGCCCACCACGTTCTAGCTTGGCGTGATTGCTTCAGCTACCATTCACAACGAAACCGGATCGACTAATTTGTCTTCAGGAGAGACAAGGAGGAGTTCAAGACAATGCATTATGTCGTCGCATCATGGAATATCGAGAAAAACGGCCAATCCTCCACCGGCATAAAGCAGCAAAAAGTTTCAGACTTCATTGATTTCTGCTCCTCAATCCCGGTCCATATTATCTTTCTATGCGAAGTTCATTCTTCACGCGTTAAGGATTACGCAAGCCATCTCAGGAATGTGTATGGCCTTTCCTATCATGTCGAATCTTTGCCGGGCGGCCATAGCAACGCCTATATCGTCATGATCCGCAAAAGCCTGAAAGCCGATCCGATGCAGGACAGACTAAAGGGGCTAAATAGAGGGGCCATCATCCTCCAAATCGACAATGATTTACTTTTAACACTGGCCCATTTCAAATCTGGGCAAAACGGCCTGACAAAAGATCAGCTCCAAAACGCCGCCGGCTTTCTCGACGGCGCGCAGCCTGGACGATGGGCAATCATTGGAGACATGAACTGGGATTACAGGAACAAGGGAGCGCTGACTGTTCCAGGTGGAGCCCACGCTTCATCTTGCTGGCCCGATATGTCTCAGGCCAAAGGCGGTATTTTGGATTGGTGCTTAGCTGGAGGCGCCACCCAAGTTGAGCCTCTCGATTGCAATAGCCTCTTGAGCGACGAAACGAAGGATATGACGGGACCGGATCATCGGCCGGTGATTTTCACCTTAGGACCGTCATGATGTCAGTCCAGCCAAGTCATGCGCTTTGTGAATCCTGAGGATTCCCAATCGGCCCGGCTGGTATCCTCGCATGCCCATCGTGAATGACCATCCACCGGGGAGCCCCCCCGGCTCTCATTTCCGCGTTAGCACAAAGTTAGCAAAGGCAGGCAGGCTCGCCTCCTGCCACCCATGGCGTGGGACATATGGCGCGGGACATGAGGAGCGGCGAAGGCACCTCCATGCACAACCGGAACGAACGCTCCCCCAATCGCCAATGAGCCGCGCCGCCAATAATGCAGCGTGCCATCGAATTATGTCATCGGCGGCATGACCGTAAATTCAATCTGAACAGCCATGCCGAGCCAGCCATCGCAATCGGCCGGGGCAGCGCGGGACACCCAGAGCAGGCATGCCCCCTGCCCCATCACCCACCTGGAAAATTAATTTGGTATCAGTTGACCCGGCAAAGCAACCAAAGGTAGCATAACATTCTTGTTATTCCCGTGTTTACTGTCTTCTGCCTCTTTAGTCTCGTGCGAATTTGGCAGCGGCCAGTTCTGGTTCAGTCTCAAGAAGGGGCAGCGCAATGCAAAACCTGAAAAGCGCGGTAAGCATCTCCGTCTCCGTCACGGGCGAGGACAAGACCTCCCCCAGGCGGACATGGCACGACCGCGTCGCGGATTTTTGGCAAGGCGAGCGGCTTCCCGCGGGCCCCGCTTTGCTGGTTATGGTCTTTCTGGCGCTGTTTTTTTGGGGCTTAGCGGCGCTGGGGTGGCGGCTGCTGGCGGGATAAAGGCCGCGCCCCCGCCCCGGCCTGCATGGACGCGGAACGCATGCGCCGTCCTAACCAGCGGCGCAGCGGAATGTCATATAACCGGCTCGCTCCCCAGGCAACGACAATGACTCCACCCATGGTGGCCAGCGCCAATTCCGGCGCCCATGCCTGCAAATGCCGCATCTTCATCAAATTGGCCACCGCCACCACGAACGGATAATGCAGCACATAAAGCGGGTATGAAAGCTCCCCCAGCCAGCGCCAGATGGGGTCCAACCGCGCACGGGGCGCCGCTGCGGCCCCCACCCCAACCAACAGCGGAAACACCAGCACCACCGCCACCACGTCATACCAGGCGCCGCCAAAAGCCGGCGCCCCCAACACCAGCAACAACGGCACAACCGCCCAATGGCCCCAGCCATGCAAGGGGCCGCCGCTTCCCAGCGTGCGGCGCATCAACACCCCCACGGCAAAGGGGAATAGAACACGCCCGCCCCCCAAGTAAAAATCTCCCCAGCTATAGCCGACATTCAAGCCGCCATGGCCTAGCGCCACATAAGCGACAAGCCCTGCCCCCAACACGCAGACAGCCATGAGGCGGTAACGCGTCAGCCATATGAAGGCCCCAGCATAGAGAAGATTGACCCAGAGTTCGATCGAAAGAGACCATAACGGTGTATCCACCGGAAACGCCCATGGCCGCACGGAAAGCAGCGCCGAGCTGGGAAACAGCATGGCATTGGCCAGCACGGCCTTCAAAATGGCGGAGACCTTAATCCCCAATCCAGGCTGCGCCAGCGCCACCGCCAGATAAACCGCCGTGCCCAGCACCAGCCCAAGCGCCACGAGCGGATACAGCCTGAGCAGCCGCACGCGCAAAAACCCCCAAACCCCCATGCCACGCGCCAGGCGCGAATCATAAGCATGGGCGATGACAAATCCGCTGAGCAGAAAAAAGAAATCCACGGCGAGATAGGCATGCGCCGGCGAGTAACCCAGCATGAAATATTCACAGCTGTGAAAAGCCAGAACGGCCAGGGCCGCGACGCCCCGCATCCCATCCAGGACAAGGTAATGCTGTGTATTATTCTGCGGGGCGCGGCGCATTATCTCGTCCAGTTATCCCGTCCATATGTGAAAAGCGGCCGAACAAATTCGCCTGAAAGCTTTCTCGCCAGCATCATCCCGCCTCTGCTCACGGAATTGTTTTGTGTATTTTAGACGCCCTCATGATACACCGCTCCGCATGGCACGGTAAAGTTTTAATATTAAATTTAGTTATTTTCTTATTATTTAAGCAATACAGGTAAACAAAACCATGCTTTCACTTGAAAATCTACGATTTTTTCCAAATTCTAATTTAATTGACTCTTTTTATATTGATGTGGCATTAATATTGCTGCTTTGCGGTATCTCTTAAAATAGAAGCTCCCGGCCAATTACGGCCTGTTTTTTGTGACTGTTTGGATTTAGCCGAGGGGTATTGGCATGATGATGGATCATTCGCTTGTTCAGTCGCTTTTTTTAGACAGACCCCTCGACCTCAACGCCCATCATTCCACCTCGCGGGTCAAACAGCCCCACCTGCCGGCTGGCGCGTTTACCTTCGCGGTCGTGGGGTGCGACCTGCTCATCGTCGCGCTGCTCACCGCGCCGCTCGCGCATCTGCTGATCCAAAACCATACCGTGCTGCTGCCCGCCGCCGCCGTCACCCTGACGCTCCTGGCGGCCTGCATCCTCATCTACGCCTCGGGCTTCCATAAAACCGAGATCATCGCCAATTTCGGGCGGTATCTGCGCCGTCTGTCCCGCGTCCTGCCGCTGCTTCTCCTGGCCCTGGCCTATGCCGAACTCGCCTGGCTCTCTTATCTGCGCCTCATCGCGCCGTCTTCGCTCATGCATGACGGCTTCATCATCGCCGCATGGTTCGGCTTGGTCCTGGCGGGCGTTACGGCATGGCGTTACGCCGCCTCCCGCCTCTATCGCCATTTCACCGATACCGGGATGATCCGCCATAACGTGGTCGTGCTTGGCACGACCGAGACCGCGCAAGCCTTCATCGATGGGCTGCGCAAGGCCAACCTCGGCGCCCGCGTGGAGGCTGTCTTCGATGAGTCCGCGCATAACAGCGCCATGAAGACATTCAACGGCGTTCCGGTCCGCGGCGGCATCGCCGCGTTGCTGAACTTCCACAAGCATCATGCCATCGACACCGTCGCGGTGGCGCTCCCGCTGCAAAACCAGGAGGAAATCGCCACCCTGGTGCGGCGCCTGAGCTGGCAGCCCCTGCAAGTGCGGCTCGTGCCCGCGCCCTTCACCTTCGAGATCCCGCCCCATCTCTGCGCGCCGGCGGGTGAGATTCCGGGCATGCAATTGCTGCGGCTCGCGGACCCGCCGATCGAGCTCAGGGGGCAAATCGTCAAGACCCTGTTCGACAAATGCGCGGCCCTGGCGGCCCTGCTCCTGTTCGGACCGCTGATGCTCGTCTGCGCGGCCATCATCAAAATCACCAGCCCCGGCCCGGTTCTGTTCCAGCAGCCTCGCGTGGGGCTGCGCAACCGCACCTTCATGATGTATAAATTCCGCTCCATGCACATGAAGGATTGCGGGCATTCGGTCCTTACTTCCCGCAATGACAGCCGGATTTTCCCCTTCGGCCACATACTGCGCAAACTAAGCCTGGATGAGCTGCCGCAATTATTCAATGTTCTGAAGGGCGACATGTCCATGGTCGGCCCACGCCCGCACATGCCCCAGGCCCGCGCCGCCGGCGCCCTGTATTACGACATCGTGCCAGACTACGCGGCCCGCCACCGCGTCAAGCCCGGCATCACGGGGTGGGCACAGGTCAATGGCTGGCGCGGCCCGACGGAAACCGTCGAGCAGATCGAAAACAGGGTGCGCCACGACATCTATTATGTCGAAAACTGGTCGCTCTGGCTGGATGTCAAAATCCTGTTCCGGACCGCCAAGGTCGGGTTTTTCGGCAAAAATGCCTTCTGAGACCCTCATCAACACCTGGCGGAACACGCCGCCAGGCGCCATGCCTCCCGCCGGGGCGCGCGTGGCCGTGATCGTCGCGTCTCTTGGCCGCAGCGAGGAAATCGGCTTGCTCCTCGTGCATTTGCAGCGCCAAACCTTGCTCCCGGCCCGCATCGTGCTCTCCGTCGAGAGCGCGCGCGATCTCCCCTCCGACATTCCCGCGGGCGTGGACATCATCATGGGGCCGCGCAGCCTCACCGCGCAGCGCAATCGCGGCCTGGACAAGGTGCTGGGGGATTGCGACATCGTGATGTTTTACGATGATGATTTCGTGCCCTCGGATGATTCCCTGGCGCAGATCGCCGCCTTATTCGCCGCCCATCCGGACATCGCCGGCGCAACCGGCGCCGTATTGCGCGACGGCGTGAAACAAGGCGGCATCAGCTACCGGGATGCCCGCATCGCCCTGGCCGCCGCCCCCGCTCCGAACCCGGCGGACATGCGGGATACGGATGCCGCCTATGGCTGCAACATGGCTTTCCGTGCCAATGCCATCGGCGCCACGCGCTTCGACGAGACATTACCGCTCTACGCCTGGCAGGAAGATGTCGATTTCACCGGGCAAATGCTCACCAAGGGCCGCGTGGTGAAAACCAGCGCCTTCTCCGGCGTGCATCGCGGCGTCAGCAAGGGGCGGACCCCAGGATTGAAGCTGGGCTATTCGCAAATCGTCAATCCCGCTTACCTCGTGGCCAAGGGCACCATGCGCCCCCGCAAGGCGGTCATCCTGGCGATGAAGAACATGCTGGCCAATCATGCGCGCTTGCTGCGGCCGGAACCTTTCATCGACCGGGCGGGCCGCGCGCGTGGCAACTGGCTGGGGCTATGGCACCTCATCACCGGACGGAAGGACCCGCGCCACGCCCTGCGGCTTGGTTAGCGGCACCACCCGGCCCGCATCGCACCGTTCAAGGACAACCCAGGAATGACCTTGAAATAATCAAAAAGCTCCGTGGGGCCCGGAGGCTTTCATGCCCTCCCGCCGCAAGATCGTGGGTTTCACGGAAACAGCCGCCCAAAAACCTTCCTGAATATTTCAGGTCTTTTTCAGCAACTCGCCATAGATCGTTTCCATGTCCCGGCAAACACGCTCGACCAGAAAACGCTCCGCGCCCTGCTTGGCCCGCGCGGCATAATCCTGGCGCAGCGCCGGGTCGTTGAGCAACTGCGCCAGCGCCTTGGCCAATGCCTCGGGCTGGCGCGGCGGCACCAGCATCCCGGCCTTGCCATCATCGAGCATCGCCGGAATGCCATCGACATCGGTGGCGATGATCGGCAGCCCCGCATACCGCGCCTCGGCGATCACCAACGGACCGGGGTCCGCATGCGAGGCGAGAACGAAAATGTCCGCCGCGTGCAGATATTGGCGCGGATCGTCGCAAAACCCCAAAAACACGGCCGAGGCGCCCAGGCTAAGCTCCTCCGCGAGATCCTTGTAATCCTGCAACATCGGCCCCTCGCCGGCGAGATAGAGAACCGCCTCGGGATTGCTCGGGCGCAACGAGGCGAAGGCATGCAGCAAATCCACAACCCCCTTGCGCGGATGCATTCCACAAACGGTCAGCACCGCCGGGTGCTTCAATTCGGCCCGAGAAAAATCCAGCGGCAGCCGTGGAGAACCGACAGAGCCATTCTGCACCATGCGCAGGCGCGTCTCGCTCACACCTCTCTTGCGCATGGAATCATAACCCGTCCGGCCAACGGTCACGATACGGTCCGCCAGCCCCATCAACCAGGCTGAACGATCGAATTCATTATGCAAGGTCGTGACGATTTTCCGGCCAAACAGCCTATGCGGCTGCACCAGCACACTCTGCGCGGCCATATGCACATGGATTACATCGGGGCGGAAATCCCGCACCGCCTTCAGCAATTGCCAATTGGCACGCAAAAAATCAGGCAGATTGCGATGCGGCTGTTCGATCCGGTAGAGCCGCACCCCGGCGCCGCGCAACAACTCCAGATAATCTCCATCGGCGCAGCCATACCCAACCTCGTGCCCCATCCGCGCCTGGGTATGCGCCAAATCAACCGAGACATTCACATGTCCGTTGGCCTTGCCGCAATGATTCAGAAGATGCATGATTCGCATGGCGTTCATTCCTCTCCGATCGCATGTCCGGCGGCGGACAAGCCGGCGGCACGGCCAAACATGCCCATCGCCCGCTCCACGGCTCCCATCAGCCGCTCACGGAACAACATCTCTGAAAACCGCATGGCATTCGCGCGGCAAGCCTCGGCCGAAATCCCCTCCTCCAGCGCCTCGAACCGGCCTATGGCGGCGGCGATCGCCTCCTTGCTCTGCTCGGGAAACAGAATGCCCGTGGGCACGGAAGCGCCCGCGGGAAAAATATCGCGCGCGCCCCCTTCCGCGAAGGCGATCACGGGCGTCCCACAAGCCTGGGCCTCGACCATGGTGATGCCAAAATCCTCTTCCGCCGCGAAGATCATGGCTTTTGCGCCCTGCATCAGCCTCACCAGCTCGGCATGCGGCACGGGTGGAAGCAGCGTGATGTTCGCGGCCCCGGCGGCGGCTTTTTCCACCTGCGGGGCGTTGGTGCCAGCACCGACAATGGTCAGTCGGCACGCCGGCAAATCCCGAAACGCCTCGGCGATCAGCTCGACACGCTTATAAGGCACGAATCTCGACGCCACGAGATACCCGGCCCGCGCCCCCTCTCCCGGCGTGAAGCGTTCCACCGCCACGGGGGGCGGCACCACCAGCGCCTCACGCCGCCAGGCTTTTTGAATTCTCCTGGCGATGTAACTGGAATTGGCCAGGAACAGATCCACCCCATTGGCGGACATCGCATCCCATAACCGCATCCTGTGCAGCGCCCAGCGCACATACAGCCCCTTCGGCCCGCGCTCCAATCCACTTTCACGCAGATACTGGCTCTGCAAATCCCAGGCATACCGGATCGGCGAATGCACGTAGCTGACATGCACCTGCCTTGGCCCGGTCAACACCCCCTTGGCCACGGCATGATTGCTGGAAATCACCAGATCGTAGCCGCTCAGATCGAACTGCTCGATGGCCAGCGGCATGAGCTGCAAATAATTGCGAAAATGCCCACGCGCGAACGGCAGGCGCTGGATGAAGCTGGTCCGCACCGTCCGCCCGCCGAGAAAGCCGCGCTCCGCCTCAGGCAGAAAATCCACGACCGCGAAAAGATCAGCCTGGGGGTAGCATTTCAGCAGCTCCCCCACCACGCGCTCGGAGCCCGCATAATGCTCCAGCCATTCATGTATGATCGCGACTTTCATCTGAACTCGAACAGTTTCTTGGCAATGCCATCCAGCGTGGCCGCCGCGCGTGCCCAGGTCAGGGTCGCCGCGCGGGCGCGCCCGGCCGCGCGCAACTCCTGCTGGCGCGCGGGAGAATCCAGCACCGCCAGCACTTGCGCCGCAACATCCTCGGGCGAATGCGGGTTGCAAAACTGCACGGCGCCATATCCAATCTCGCGCATGACGGGGATATTGGCGGCAACAACCGGGCAGCCGCATGCCATGGCTTCCACCGGCGGCAGACCAAACCCCTCATAACGTGACGGAAAAATGAAACATCCGGCATGTTCATAAAGGGCTTTTAATTGTTCATCGCTGACCCTGCCGATATAGCGGGCGGGCTGCGGCAGCTTGTCCGCCGCCTGAAACGCCTCTCCCCCCATGCTTCCCGCCATCACCAGCGGAATCCCGCGCTCTTCCAGCCTCTGGGCGAGCAGTCCCAAAACAGCCAGGTTCTTATGCGCGGCCAACGTTCCGACACCAAGCACGAACCGTCCTGGCTCAAGCCCATGCTCGGCCAATATCTCCGGCGCGGTGCCGATGCGCCGCATATGGTCGGCACCTTCCGGCATCACATGCACCTGCGAGGAGCGCGCCGGCAAATGGCGCAGGATCTCCTGACGGGAAAATTCCGAAACAGTGACGATGGCCGCCCCTCTCAAAATCAGCGCGTTCTGTAAAACCTTATACCAGATGCGGAATTTTCTTGAATAGGCCGCGGGCGTGCTGAACACCCCGGCATCGTGAATGACGACGAGCTGCCGGCGCATCCATAACGGGCCGGTATTGCCAAGGTTGAACAGCACGCCCCCGGCCGCGGCACGGGGCAAATCCAGCTGCTCCCAGCCTTGGCCGTGACGGGTACCCACTTCACGCGCCGAGGACCAGTCCGCCCCGCCTCCCGGCGGGGTCAGCAGCGTGTAGCGCGGATCGTGCGCCTGCAAGGCCCGCGTGACCTCCACGGCGAAACGTTGCACCCCGGAAAGGGGCTGAGTGGCAAAACGCCCATTGATGTACAGATTCATGGATTGGCACGCCCCAACGGCGTCATTGTCAGCCTCGCCACCGCCTGGCCCACATGCCGGCGTGGCGCCGCCTCGCGCAGCCCCCGCGCCGTGGCGGCCACCAGCATGGCCAGCAGCAGGTAAAAATCCGGAGAGGAGATGGTGGGCCCTGAAAGCAAGGCGGAAACCAGGGCGGAAATCAAGGCCGCCGCGCTGCCGCGCATGACATGGCGCAAGAGCGGGTCCTCGGTCCGGCGCATCGCCCGGCGCGCCCGCAAGGTCAACACACCGCCGAACCAGACCAGCCCCCCCACGCCCCACAGCCCGATGGCGGCCAGCAGCCCCGGCAGCAGGCTGGACGAGCGGTTGCTGCCCCAGCCCACCCCAAGCCCGTAAGTGGCGCTCATTTCCAGCAGACTGTCCCGGTCGGCCGTGGAACGGTCCTGGTAAGAGGAGGATTGCCGCTTATCCAACGTGGCGTTGATCACCAGCATGGCCTCCTTGGCGGCACCGGGCGCGACGGCCGGCACCGCCCCGGCCGCCAGCCCCCCCAGCACCAGAAACACCGCCATCCCGATGGCCAGGCGCTTGCGCAGCAGCGGGCCACCGGCAATGACCACGCGCGCCACCAGGAGCATGGCCATGGCCAGCAACGTGACATACCCGGTGGAGGCGGTGGTCAACAGCACCACGCAGAGCCCCCCCCAGAATGTCAGGCGCGGCAGCAGCCGGCGGTCGCCATTGAGCATGACCCATCCCGCCGCGCTGAGCGAGGCGCACATATAGGCGGAGAGAGACGATGGCTCGCTGAACGGGCCGTTCAGACGCGTGAGCGAGCCGATCGTCTGGTCTGAAAGCTGCGACCAGCCGGGATTGGAATGGAAAAACGCCGACGGATAGGGAATATGCAGGATATTTCCCGCAAATTGCCAAAACGCGATGAAGATGACCAACAGGCCGCTGGCCAGATACGCATCCAGCAAACGCGCCAGCAACATCCCCGGACGGGTGAGATAGAGGGCGGCGCAGATGGTGAGCAGCGCGTTGGCGAGCAGATACATATCCTGCGTGATATTGCCCGCATTTGGCGCCAGCGGCGAGCGGACCAGAAAAGGCGAGATTTTCTGCGGCCAGACCAGCACATCCCCCTCGAACAGGCGCGGCATGATGAAGGAGCTGATCAAGGCGCCGCAGATCACCAGGATAAACGGCGCCAGCAGCAGCAAGGCCGGGCGTTCGGCATGATACCGCACGCCATTGAACATATTGAGCAGGAACAGCCCGATGAACATCGCCGCGGGCACCAGGGCCGGCGTGACGCCAAGCCCGCCAACCACCAGGATCGCCGCCGCCGAAAACACGGAATAGACCAACACCAATGCCAGCAAGGCGGCGGGACGGCGCCAGAACCACAGGCAGGGCAGGATCAGCAAACTGCCGATCGCAGTGATCATCGACGGTCAATCCTCTTGAAAACTCTGCGGGCGGGGTCCAATGGCGCGGCTGAAATGACGGCGTTAACATGAGGCACGACAAAGTCGCTTTACAAGGCTCTTACCCTCAAACTGCAATGTATTAATACACACGCAATGTTGCGATGAATAATCTTTTTTCGTATTATTCATCAAGAACGATACCGCAATACAATTTTTACCTTGCATCAAGCAAGGCTTTGGCCGATTGATTTCATTATAGAGATCATGAGCTGGAAATATGTTTTTCGACCTATCTGCCTGCAATTCACCAAATCGCGGTAACGGATAAACCTTTTTATGAAATATTTTTGGAACCCTTTGGGTTTTTTAAACCTTTCCAGCCGGGCGCGCACCCCTTCGGTTGCGTTCGCCGCCGTCGCCGCACTCTCAGGTTGTTCATCTCCTCCGCCAACCTCCCATCTCGTGGCCGCAACCTCCACGGCGGCCACCCTGCCCTCCGCCGTGGTCTCGCAAAGCTCCGAAACCCTGCCGCCTCTTTCATCCACCCCGGACACATACGCCCCTTACCGTCTTGGTCCGGACGACGTGATCTCGATCTCCGTCTACATGCACCCCGAGCTTTCCCAGCCCGAGCCAGGGCAAACCTCGGGCTCCGGCGGCGTGATGATCACCAGCGGCGGCACCGTCGGCCTGCCCTTGGTCGGCACCGTGAAGCTGTCCGGCCTCACCCTGGCGCAGGCGCAAAGCCAGCTCACCTCCGCCTATGGCCAATACATCCAAAACCCCAATGTCGCCGTTCAGCTCGTCTCCGCGCGCAGCCTGCGCTATTACCTCCTGGGGGATTTCTCTTCTCCCGGCGTGAAATATCCAGGCCACGACCTGACCCTGCTGGAGGCGCTGGCCCTCGGCGGCAATCTGGACGTGGACAATGCCGATCTCTACCAGGCCTATGTCGCCGTGGGGTCCCGCAAGCTCCCCGTGGATCTGCGCGCCCTGCTGGTGAATGGCGACATGACGCAAAACATCGTGCTGCAACCTGGCGCCACCATCGTCGTCCCGCCTTCCTCCTACGAAAAGGCCTTCGTCTTCGGCGCGGTCGGCAAGCCTGGCGCCATCGCGTTCCAGGGGGGTGGCCTCACCCTGCTGCAAGCCATGAGCGAAGCCGGCATGGATCTCAGCAACTACACCCAGGCGCAACTGGCGCAGGTGCGGCTGATCCGCTCGCACGGCGCCTCGGCCGATTTCATCGTGGTCGACGCCAGCAAGATCCTCGATGGCCAGGCCGTTCCCTTCCCCCTGCAACCGGGAGATATCGTGTTCGTGCCGCCCACCGGCGTCGCCACCTGGAATCAGGTTCTGGATAAATTGCTGCCTTCGCTCAACACCGTCGCGGGCATCCTCAACCCGTTCGTGTCGATCAAGTACCTCTCGAAGGACAATTAAGGAGACGGCGATGCCGGCGCAACTGCCCGCGATTGCACTTCACGAGACGCATGACACGGTCGATATCGGCCAGTTCATCCGCACCCTGCGCCGCCGGGCGCGCACCATCCTGCTGTTCATGGGCCTGGCCGGAGGCGCCGCCCTGCTGCATGTGCTGTTCGCCACGCCGCAATTCACCGCCCGCGGCGCGCTTTATCTGGGCGAGACCCAGCCGGACAATGGCGGCAACGATGCCAACGGCACCCTCAATCTCTCCGCCTATTCCACGCAAAGCAGCGTGGAAACGCAGATCGAACTGCTGACCACCGGCACGCTGATCGAGCGCGCCGTGCTCGAAACCGGGCTCAACACCACCATCCGCCCCGCCGGCACACCGGCCTTGACCTATTGGCGCTGGCGTTTTTTCGATGGCGGCAACCCCCAGGCCTTCGTGCCCGGCCCGCAAAGCCTGGAGGTGGTGAACGCAACCCTGGCCGGGCATTACCGGCTGAAGACAGGGCCGGACAACAGCTACAAGCTTTATGCCGCGGGCGGGCTGTTCAAAACATCCCAACCCGTGCTCACGGGCACCATCGGCCAGGCAGCGCACAGCCCGGCCGGCGCGTTGCTGGTGCGCTTCGCCGCCCAGGGCGGCAACGGCGCTCCACCTCCCAAGCTCGCGCCCGGGCAGGAATATGACCTCAATATCGTATCGCCGGCAGCATTGGCCGACAGCCTCGCCGGCGGCGCGCTCAGCGTGAATGCCGGCGGCAGCCCCACCCAGCCGACCAAGCTCGCCACGCTGCAATTCCGCTGGGCGGACCCCTATCAGGCCCAGTCCTTCATCAACCAGCTGATGCAGGACTACATCTCCACGCAACTGCAATGGAAGACCGAAGCCGCCTCGGTGACGGAAAGCTTCGTGACCGACCAGCTCGCCAAGGTCTCGCAAAAGCTGGCGCAAGCCGACCGCGATCTTTCAAACTACCAGGCCAAGACCGGCATCATCGACCCGCAGCAGAGCGCGCAGGCCGCCGTCACGCAAATGAGCGACCTGCAACGCCAGCGCGCCAATCTCCTGTTGCAGATGCAGGCCTTGCAGCAATTGCACCGCACCTTCTCCACCAAGAGCGGCTCGGTCAATCCGTACCTGATCAGCCAGACCAACGACAGCGTGCTCTCCGCCCTCAGCACCTCGCTTTCGGAAGCCCAGGTGAAACTGAGCCAATTGCAGGCCGAATATACATCGAACGCGCAAAACGTGGTCGTCCAGCAGGCGCAGGTCACCCAGCTTCGCGCCTCGATCAGCGAACTGGTCGCCAACGACCTCAAGGCCGCGACCCAAAGCCTGGTCGATCTCGACAAGCTGATCGCCAGCTACCGCGACGAGCTGAAGAACCAGCCCGTGGAATCGCTGAAGGTGCAATCGCTGAAACGCACCTCCGACCAGCTCGGCAAACTATACGAGCTGCTGACCCAGAAGGCCGAACAGGCGCAGATCTCCAAAGCCGCGACGATCATCGACACACGCATCGTCACCCCGTCCCAGCTTCCGCTGGGCGCCACCTCCCCCCGCCCGACGATCACCGTCATCGCCGGGCTGCTGGCCGGCTTCATCGCCGGGGTGGTGCTGGTCTTCGTGCAACGCGCCCTCTCCGGGCGTTATGAGAGCGAGGACCAAATCCGCCGCGCCATCGCGCTTCCCGTCTATGGCGCCGTGCCCCGTCAATCCCACGGGCCGGTGCTGCCCGACGGCACGGCCCAGGCCATGCTGTTCGGGCCGGACGGGTTCAACGCCTTCGCCGAGGCCTTCCATCTGCTCAAGCGCAATGTCTACCGCCATACGGACCCCGACCATGCCTCGGTGATCCTGGTCATCTCGGCCAGCCAGCAGGACGGCAAGACCACCATCGCCGCGAATCTCGCCCGGAGCCTCGCCGAAGACGGCAAGCGCGTGCTGCTGCTGGATTGCGACATCTATCTCAGCCGCCTGCAAAGCCTGGCGAATTTCAGCTTCCTGCCGGGCCTGACGGACTGGCTGCGCACCGGCACCAGGCCCGAGTTGCAGGATTGGGCCGATGGCGGCTTCCAGGTGCTGCCCGCTGGCCGGCTCCGGCCCGAGCGCGGCGCCCGCCTGGACGAACCCGCCCTCGCCGCAATCATCGAAACCCTCAAGACGGAATTCGATTATCTGATCCTGGACAGCCCCCCTCTTCCCGTCGTTTCCGACGGGTTGATCCTGGGCGGTTTCGCGGATCTCATCCTCTCCGTGGTCAGCGTCTCACAAACGCTCCGCCGCAATTTCGAACTGCATAACGAGCTGATCGAAGCCCTGGACAAACCCCACGCCCTGATCATCAACGGCGCCGACGCCTCCGGTTATGACGGCACCGACTCTTATTTTCTCGGCGCCGCCCAGCGGCGGCCAAGATTTACCGGCTGGTTCCGCATCAATTGACCCGCGCGCAAGCCCCAACATAGGAACCACCGCCAATGGGGAACTTCATCCATCGCGTGACCGACGCATTGCTGCGCAGTGAATATCTGCCCGTGGGCGCGCGCATGCCGCTCATGCGCCGCCTGGGCTACGACATCCACCCTTCCGCCTGCCTCTGGGCCGGCGCCAATCTGCGTTCCAAATCCCTCACGATCGGCCCGGACGTATTCATCAATGTCGGGTTTTTCTTCGACGGTTTTCAGAAGCTGGAAATCGCCGGCAATGTCCGCATCGGGCAATTCGTGCGGGTCATCACCGCCACCCATGAAATCGGCCCGCCCGGCCAGCGTTGCACGATAGAGGCGATCGGCGGCCCCGTGCGCATCGGCAAGGGCAGCTGGATCGGCTGCAACGTCACCTTGCTGCCCAATGTCACGGTGGCGGAAGGCTGCGTGATCGCCGCGGGTGCCGTGGTCACGCGCTCGACCCTGCCGAACGGGCTTTATGCCGGCGTCCCGGCCCGCCTCGTCCGCATGCTGGACGGTGCCGTCCCCCCCGCCATGCCAGCCCCCCTGGCCCCGGCATGCTAGGATACAAGACCGCCCTCAGCGGGTCGCTGATGGTCGCGGCGCGGCTGCTCAGCCGCGTCATCGATCTCTGCGCCATGCTGATCCTGGCGCGCCTGCTGACCCCCGTGGATTTTGGCTTGGCCGCCATCGCCATGACCTTGGTGACGATCCTGGAAGCCGCGCTGGAATTACCGCTCAGCCAGGCTCTGGTGCAGTTGCCCCGCATGCTGCCGCATCATTTTCACACCGCCTTCACCATCAGCCTGCTGCGCGGTCTGCTGCTCTGCCTCCTCTGCGCCGGCCTCGCCATTCCCTTCGCGCGCTGGTACGGGCATCCTGAGCTCACCCCCCTGATCCAAGCCTTGAGTCTGGCGCCGGCGGCGCGCGGTCTGCAAAATCCGCGCCTGGCCGAATATGCGAAAGCCCTGAACTTCAAATATGAATTTTATTTTGAACTAACCGGCAAGGGCGTCGCCTTTCTGGTCGGCAGCCTGGCCGCCTATCTCACGCGTTCCTACTGGGCCATCGCGCTCTGCACCATCGTCGCACCGGTGGTCATCACCTTGCTAAGCTATGCCTTCATCTCCTACCGCCCCCGCCTCTCGCTGCGCGACTGGCGGCTGTTCAGCGGTTTCCTCGGATGGATCAGCCTTTCGCAAATCCTCATGGCCATCAACCTGCAATCGGACCAGCTCCTGCTCGGCAAGCTGATGCCCGCCTCACGGTTTGGCCTGTTCACAACAGCCAATAATCTCACCCTTGTGCCCCTCAGCGCTCTGTTCGCGCCCTTGCTGCGCCCGCTGCTCTCCGCCTTCACGCTGGTCCGTGAAGACCGGCAACGTCTGAATGAAAGCTATCAAAGCGCCGCCAGTTCCGTGGTCGCCATCGGCCTGCCGCTGCTCGCCGGGCAGGCGGCCGTGGCGCAGCCTCTGGTGCTCGTGCTGCTTGGCCCAAAATGGGCCAGCGCCGCCCCCCTGGTCAGCTGGCTTTCAATCAGCCTCATCCCGTATCTGTTCGGCATCCTGCTTACACCGCTAAGCATGTCGCTGGGGCAAACACGTGAAATCGCCTGGCGAAACATGATTCAGGTTCTCGTCAAGCTGCCCCTGGTCGTTATCGGGGCGATCGAATATGGTTTCGAAGGCGTAATCGCCGCCAGGCTGATCTCCGAAACGGCGACGGCCATTTTCTGCATGGCCAGCATCCGCAAATTATCCAGTCTTTCGCTCGCCTCGCAATTCCGGGTAAATCTGCGTGCCATCCTGTCCTGCGGGGTGATGCTGGGCGCGGTGCTCGGCCTGGATGCGGCGATGGATCTTCCCCTCTCCCTGGCCTTCCAGCTCCTGCGTCTTCTCGTGCTCGCCGGAGTGGGCGCCCTGGTTTATACAAGCTGCCTGCTGCTCTCCTGGCATTTGGCCGGGCGTCCCCGCGGGCTGGAGGACACGGTATTGCGCGGCCTGCGCACCTTTCGCAACAAGCGAGACCTCTCCGAGGGACAAATGGTTTAACGATCGAAAAAAGCCGCTATAATGTCAGCCAATCATGGCGGTTTTGCCTTTGCCCTCACAGCCTGCCACAAGCAGCGCGGGCAAAAGGCCGTCTGCCGGAAAGGTTAATCATAATGCCGTCCTGCTGCATCTGCTACACGACCGACCCGGGCTATCTGTTCCCGACCTTTGTCAGCGCCATCCAAGCGCGGCGTCATACGCCAAGGGATGTTGCCGACATCGCCATTTTCAGCATCGACGGCACGGCGGACATGGAGCGTGCCTTCGCCCAGGCTTGCGCCGCGGAAGACATCCGCCTTCTGCCCATCTCATCCAGCCAGGTGGAGGGTGCCGGCGCCATGCTGGCCCGCCTGTTTCTGGACCGGATCGTACCGGCTGAATATGACCAGTTTCTTTATATCGATGGCGACACGCAAATCACCGGCGCGCTCACGCCGCTTTTGCAAGCGCCCGTGCCGGAAGGGCAGTTTTGCGCCGCCAGCGACCCCATGACCTTCTCGCTTCAGGGGGAAGGCCGCCACGACCGCGAACTCGTCAGCTATTTCGACTCCCTCGGGCTCGATGCCGCGCGGCAGCGCAACTATTTCAACAGCGGCGTCCTGCGCATCAACCGCGCGGGCTGGGACAGGATCGGCCGTGAATCCTGGGCCTTGTTTCAGCAACTGCGCGGCCGCTCGCGCTATCCCGATCAGGACGCGCTCAATCTTGTGGCGATGGATCTCAGAATTCCCATGTCATTGAGCTGGAATTTTCCGATCTTCCTGCGCAATGCCCGGTTGGAACACGCCATCACGCCGCGCATCATCCACTATATGGGCAGCCCGAAACCATGGCACGGGCAATTCCTGCCTTGGGGCATGGCCGAATATGAAACCTATCTGGCCGTGGTGAGGCGTTATCCCGCGCTCACACCTTTCCTCACCCGCATGCCCTGGCCGCGCAAGCTGAAATATATTCTTCAGCAGCGCTACAAGCAAAAGCTCGAAACCACGACCTGGGGCAACGGGCAGCGCCACCGGGAAATCCTGCATTATGAGGGCTGGGTGAAACGTGGCTTGGTGCCACCCGCCGGCGCCGTCTCCGCCGGCTGAACAAACACGGCTTCATATGGCTCTGGCGCCCTGCCGGAAATCATCCTGAAGCAGCCGCCAAATCCTTGCCCTGGCGGGCCTTGCCGTCAGCGCCGCACGGCAAATCTGCGCGGCATCGGCAATTCCGCCACCCTGTCGGGAAGATTATTCAACACCTTCCAAACCATGCCGGCCATGCGGCGCAACATGCGGCGCGGCTCGGGCGTCTTGGTCAAGGCCGGCAGATAGCCCAGCACCAGATCCATCACAAACCGGCGCGGATGGGCCAGCGCGTCGATATCGCTTCCATCCCGGTAAAGCCCGCGCATGGTGGTGATGATCGGCTCTTCGTCGATATTATTGACCTTGCAGAAATCACGCAGCTCATCCCAGGGAGAAACCCCGCGCTCGCGCAGCATCTTGTAATTTGGCCCCCCGACCGGGCGTGTATGGCGAACCTTCACCTCATCGATGATGGCAATCTGCCCCATCGGCTTGTCCACCAGCTTGGGCCAGACAAAATCCAGCCCCCAACCGCTGAGATTTTGATTGAATAACGGCACCGCCTTCTCCAGCACCCCGGCGGTGAAACAAGGCGCCATCACCTCGACATAATTGGTATAGCGCAAAATAAAATTACGATTATGCAAGGTGGTGAGATGGCCGAAATAACTGCCCCAGGCCAGGGACGGCTGCGCCACCTGCAAGCCGCGCGCGGCGAAGATCTCAAAAAGGCGGTTGATTTCCTCCTTGCTGGTTTCAAGATCGTCGTCCGGCAGCCAGATATGCTCATAATCGCGCAGGAATCCCGGGTTTTCACGAAGCAAGGCTTGCAGTGCTGGCCATTTCGGCCCCTTGCTGTCGATCCGGGTGACATCGTCGCGCCGATAAAGTTCCGGATCGTCGCCATAATAATTCACCACGATATCCCAGCTTCGCGCGCCCTCGCCCGACAGCCAGCCAGGATGCAAGGAGCGCTCCCCCGCGCGAACGATCACGAGATTACGCCGCGCCCCGTCAAATTGCGAACCCATCGCTATTTTCCCTCATCCGATCGCATGCGCAGGCTTATTTCTTAGGCGCAAACCCACCATCTTGCCAGCATGAAAATGAGCGAATTCCCTAAACATCCGATCATCTTTCCAAGACATCGTCCACCCTCCGCGAATCTTCCGCTCATTGGCGCGCGCGCAGCCGGTCGGCCAGCCGCAACGCCAGGGCAACGATCATCTGCGTCGGATTGGCATGGCTGGAGGTCGGAAACACGGAGCTTCCCGCCACGAACAATCCCGAAACCCCATGCACCTGGCTGTTCCTGTCCACCACGCTGCGCGCGGGATCGTCGCCCATGCGCGTGGTCCCGGTGGGATGCGCGACATCCATGAACATCTCCGGCAACGGCCCGGCCATTGCGACCCAGGCTTCGGGGTGCAATGGCGGCAGGCCAAGGCGGGTGAATTCCACCGCCACCAGCGCCGTCAGGCGCCGCAGGCTGCGCGCCTCTTCCTCGTGCACCCGCCAGTCGATCCGCGCCAGCGGCATGCCCAGCCTGTCGCGCCTGGAGGAAAGACGAACCCGGCTTTCCGGATCCGGCCATTGCTCGATCATGCAAACAAGATCGAGCCGGTCGATCTTGCGTGGCAAGCCGTTCCGGGCCAGCACATGGTCGCGCACCCCGCGCAGCAGCAGCCCGGCATTCCCCGCGATATCGACCATCTGCCGCGGCCCCGCGCGGCCCCTGGCCAGCGCCTTCATCGCGTTCCAAGGATCGTCCCCGGCAATTCGCCCTTCCAGCCAGGCGCTGGCGTTCAGCAGCCCTTCCTGCGCCTGCATGGCCGGGCTCAGCCGCAACCCGGCGGCGAAAACCTGCCCCCCCGCGATGCGGTAATGGCCGAACACACGGCGCAACCTCGCCGTTCCACGCAATGAAAACTGCCCCGTCGGGCCGCGCAGATGATCCATCAGATAACGCCCCACCTGATCCCGCGCATTGCCGATACCCGCCGGAATTTGACCATTCGCGCAAAGCAGCAGACGGGCATTCTCAATGCCGCCGCAGCATAAAACCAGCGCCTTCACCGGCACCAGGCGGCGCTCGCCCTCCTCCCCGGCAAGCGTGATCGCGGCCACCTTGTCACAAGCCTCGTTGAGATGAATATCGCACAAGGTCGTGTTGAGGAGCAGCGTCACCGCCTTGCCAAGCTGCTCGGGCAAGGGCGGACCAAACCGCGTATAGCCGCGCGGCCCGTGCGCAGCGCGCGAGAATTGCCAGAAATGCGGGATCAGCCTGTCCTCGTCGAAAGCCGGGATCCGCCGCCGCCGCCCCGCCAGCTCCCAGAATCCATCGCCGGCAAACCCCGTGCCCACGCTCAGTCCCAGATATGGCGCGGCACGTTCCAGATAAGGCCGCAACTCCCCAGGCTGTAACGGCCAACCCGATTGGGGCACCCATGCGCGCGGCCTGAAATCGATGTCGTCGAACGGCACACAGCGCCCGCTCCAGGTATGAGACGTGCCACCCAGAATACGGTTGCGGACCAGCCATTGATCCTCGATGCGCGCATGCCCGGCATTTTCCACCTCGTTCAGCGCGTCGGCCTCCGGGCGCCGTTCCATGCCGCCGCTTTCCACCAGCAGCACACGCAACCCGCTTCCGGAAAGTTCACGCGCCAGCGCCGCGCCAGCCGGCCCGGTGCCGACAACGCACACATCGGAGTCCAGCGCTCCCTCGGGCGCCTGGCAGAGAGCTTGAAAACGCCGCCGCATCACCTCTCCCGCACCGGCTCGGTCACATCGTGAATCATGGCGATCACGCCTCGCGATTTTGCGCCAACCAGCGCTGTGCTCCCGCCAGCGACTGGTTGATCACCTGATCCATATCCAAATATTGATAGGTGCCGCACCGGCCGATAAAGGCCATGTTCGGCTCGTCGCGCGCCAAAAGCCGGTATTCTTCGTAGAGCGTCTGGTAACGCCCATCCGCCGTCTTCACCGGATAATAGCGCTCCATCCCATTGTCGCGGTAATCGCAAGGCTCTTCCTTGGTCACGCTTCGCCGCCCCGTCTCCCGCACCCGATGGTTGGGCAAGGCATCCCAAACGGTCTCGCGGGTAAATGGCCCGGCATCGGTGAAATTCACCACCGGGGCCGCCGGCGCTGGCCCGTCCGGCTCCATCCGTTTATGAAACCTGATGGAGCGGTAAGGCAGTTCCCCAAGTCTGCAACCGAAATATTCATCCACCGGCATCGCATTGAAGCAGAAGGTGAAATCGCGCAAAGCGGATTTGTCGAAGGAAGCGGAAAGCTCCACCTTAATTCTTGGATGTTCGAAAATACGCTCGAACAGGGCCGTATAACCATCGGCGGGCATGATCTGCGTCTCGTCGCTGGCGAAATACGTATCCTCCCGGTCCATGCGCAGGGGAATGCGCTTGACCACGGCGGCGGACATCTCCTCCAGATCCATCTGCCACATTTTCTTGGTGTAGGGCCGAAAGAACAAATCCGTCAGCTCCTGGCCAATCTTCGCATAAAGATGCTCCGCCGCGTTACGCGGCTCGGCAATGGGCAAGGCGATCCGGGCAAGATGCTCGCTCACCTGCGCGGGTGTTTCATAGGCCGTGGCGAAAACTTCGTTCACCGTATCGAGATTGATCGGCAACGGCACCAGCCTGCCATCGTGCAGCCTTGCCCGCACCTTGTGCGTATAAGGCAGAAACCGGCCGAACGGCCGCAGCCAATCCAGCACATGCGATAATTTGGTATGGAAAAGATGCGGCCCGTAAGCATGCACGCGCACGCCGTTCTCGTCGGTGAAATCATAGGCGTTACCGCCAAGATGCGGGCGCTTGTCGATCACCCTCACCTCATGCCCGGCCTCCGCCAGAACCCGCGCATAAACAGCGCCGGAGAATCCAGCCCCCACGACCAGGACCGTCATCCCATCTTCCCTTCTATCGTCAAAGCCCTGGCGATACGCCCGCGCCAGCCAAGATAGGCTGTTTCAATATTTTTCAGCGTCTTTCTGAATCTTTGCGCTGGACGTTCAACACAGTGCCAGGAAAACGCCGCGACCAGCAAAGCCGCCGGCAGCCCGACAAGCAGATTGCCCGCCGGCTCGCGGGCGAAAGGCAGGAAATGATAGCAGGCCTGCTGCAACGCGAAACTATACAGGAAAATACCGTAGGAATAGTCAGCCCCACGCAAAAGCCGCCGGCTGGGATTGAGCAAGCCAAGATACACCGTGACATAAGCCACCGGCAGCGGCGCGAAAAAATCCCCGCCAGGCAGCACGCTCAGGCACAGCCCGCCCAGCAGCGCCGCCGCCACGCAAAGCGGCGCCGAATAAGGCACAAGCTCGCGGTACAGATAAAGCGACACCCCGCACAGAAACGTCGCGACCAATAACGCCCCGTTAATCGCTCCCGGCACGGGCACCAGCACACCATCGTGGCGTATCAATGTCACCGCCAGATAAGCCAGCGTCACGGCCACCACCCCGATCGGCGCGAGCACCCGCCAGCGCCACAGGCCCAGCAGCATCAGCCCGCTCAGCGTGATATAGCAGCCCAGTTCAAAGGGAATGGTCCATAATTGGCCATTGACCACGCCCGGCAGCGGATTGTCCGCGAAAACGCCGGGCAGGTAAAAATGCACATCGCCGACGACATTGCGCAAATAATGCAGGAACAGCGGATCCGTGAAATATTCGGACAAGCTCAGATGCGTCGCGAACGGTCCGAGCAGAAACGCGGAAAGTAAAACCTCCACACCCAGCGCCGGGTAGATCCGCAACACGCGCAAGGCCAGGAACATGCCCAGGGTCCGCGAACGCTCCAGGCTACCCGCGACGAGAAAGCCGCTGAGCGCGAAAAAAGCCGGCAGAATGAAACGCATCAGCGGCCGCGCTGGACTCAGGAAAATGGCGTTCACCGCCTGGAAGCCGTCGCAAATGATCCAGGCGTGTAAAACCAGGATGGACAGCGCCAGGGTCAACCGGAGGTAATCGAACCCGGAGGCATGGCCTCCAGTCTGCTGCAATCTCAGTGTCAACGACGTTCTTGTCATGCCAACCCCGGCGATCACCAGCGTTTCACCCCTGCCCTTCGCAAGACGAAGGCTCCGGCATGACGTAGATCAATTTTTCTGCAAGAGCAACAAAATATTTCTAAAATTATGCAAAGCTCTATTTTCTGGACAAACACCGCCAAATCGGTCACGCATGGCACATGGTTTCCCTTTCGACCTTGTTGCATGGCATGGCGGGCTGCCTGTTCTGCGCCGTGGCCGCCCTGGCGGGTTTGCCGCCCGCGGCGGCGCAAAGCCCCTCGGCCGCCACGCTGGATCTTTCCGGCTACCATGTCACGTTTTCGGACGATTTCTCCACCCTCAGCCTGGCCGCCCAGGGCCCCGGCGCCCGCTGGACCACCCATACGCCCTGGCATGGCGATTTCGGCGACGCCACATTTTCCGACCCAAGCCCGGATGTCTTCAAATCCACGCCCGACGGGTTGGAAATCATCGCCAGCAAGGGGGCCGACGGTCACTGGCGCTCGGGGCTGATCAGTTCCGCCTGGGCCGATAACAACCCGAAGGCCGGCTTCACGCAGGAATACGGATATTTTGAAATGACCGCGCAACTGCCCGACGGCATGGGCACCTGGCCGGCTTTCTGGCTGATCGGCTCGGACAAGCGCAGCTTCGCGGCGGAAATCGATGTCATCGAATATTATGGCGGCTTTCCCCGCTATTTTCACACCACCGAGCATGTCTGGGTCAACGGCAAGAACCAGCTTTTACGCGCCACCATGCCGGAAGTGCCAAAAGGCCAGCTCTCCTCGGGGTTCAATCGGTTCGGCGTGCTGATCACACCGCAAACCACCAGCTTCTACCTCAACCGGCATGAATTCTGGTCTACCCCGACCCCACCCGAATACCGCCAGCCAATGTATATGCTGGCCGATCTGGCCCTGGGCGGCGGCTGGCCGATTTCCGGCCTCAAATCCCCCATCGTGATGCGGATCAAGGACATCAAGGTCTGGCAACGCGACAAACCCTGGAACTGACGCCCGCCTGACCGAACCACCCTGCCCAGCTTGCCAAAGCTCATGACGCTGATATTGCTGCCCCCATGGACGAGGAGCAGACATGCTGAGAGCCTATGCCTGCCGGAAGGGCCGTCTGCACCGCCTTGAGCCGGAAGAGACCGGCCAGGCCACCTGGTTCGATCTGGAAAAGCCCAGCCCCGAGGAATATGCCTTCGTCACCAAGGTGACCGGCCTGTCCCTGCCGCATTACGCCGATTTGTCGGAGATCGAGAATTCCTCCCGCCTTTCCGTCGACGGTGAGGTTCTGACCCTCTCCCTTCCCATTGTCACGCGCATGGCCGGCTCGCTGGAGGCCGGGGTATGCGGCTTCGTCCTCTCGCCCTCCTGCCTGGTCACGCTGCGTTTCGCGCCCAGCCTGCTCTTTCATCAATTCACCACCACCACCCCCGCCGAGGGTGTGCCTGACAGCGCGCATATCTTCGCCGGCCTGCTGGAAGGCGTGGTGGACAGGCTGGCCGACGCGCTGGAAAAGCTCCGCGAGGAGCTGGACCAGCTCAGCCACCGGATCTTCCACCACCGCCTCGGCAGCCGCACCCCCTCGCGCAACGCCGAGCGCGAACTGCAAGGCATATTGGTCACTCTGGGCCGTAACTACGACGCCATCTCCTACCTGCGCGACTCCCAGCTTGGCGTCGCGCGCATCGCCCCCTACGCCCTCTCGGCGGTGGAGTGGCTATCCAAACCGGTGCGCGACAGGCTGAAATCCATCAACAGGGACGTCTCCTCCCTCAACGAGTTCTCCACCCACCTGACCGACAAGGTCCAGTTTCTGCTGGATTCCACCCTGGGCTTCATCAATATTGCCCAGAACAGCCTGATCAAGGTCCTGACCATCGTCTCCATCATGGGCATTCCGCCCACGCTCATCGCGGGCATTTACGGCATGAATTTCAAATTCATCCCCGAACTCTCCTGGACCTACGGCTACGCCTATGCCTGGGCGGTGATGATCGTCACCGCCGTTGCCCCCCTGATCTGGTTCCGTAAAAAAGGTTGGATATGATCGATTTCTACAAGCCCGAAGAAGCCAACGCCGAGGACGCCATCGAAGCCATCGGCGGCGAATTATCCATGTTCGACGACTGGATGGAGCGTTACGAATTCATCATCGAGCTGGGCCGGAAACTGCCGCCCTACCCCGCCGAATGGCAGGATGAGGCCCATCGCGTGCAAGGCTGCCAATCTCAGGTCTGGCTCGCCGCCCAGGCGCAAGACGGTAAATTATGGTTCACCGGCGCATCGGACGCCGCCATCGTCTCCGGCCTGGTGGCGCTGGTGCTCCGGGTCTATTCCGGCCGGGACCGCGCGCAAATCCTGGCAACCCCGCCGAAATTCCTGCACGATCTCGGCCTGATCGGCGCCTTGTCGACCAATCGCGGCAATGGCGTCGCGGCCATGGTCGAGCGTATTCACGCCATTGCCCAGGCCGCCTGAAGCATCCGCCTCAGCGCCTTTGCCGGCCCCGGTTAATGTCCGGTCCCTGAAACTTCACCCCCTGAAATTCCCGCCCCTGAAACCCTCGGGGGAATTTCAGGGGCGGGCCGCTCGGTCGCGGCAATATCGCAACCGTTCCGCCGCCCCATTCAGACCCAGTGGCCCGGCACCCAGCGCCAAGCGCCCCCGCTCACCGCCCAATGGCCATCCACCCAACGGTGCCAGCCCGGCGCCCTGCGGACATAATGGCCCCGCATCCAATGGTAGCGGTACCCATTCCACGCCCAATGGCCAGGCCGCCAGATATAGCCCCGGCCAGGCGGCGGGGGCGGTGGGGGCTCATGGCGCGGCGGCGGCACGGGCCGGTAATGCGGCGGATAAGGCGGCCTGCCGGGCGGGGGTGGCGGCGCGGGCGGGCCAGGTGGGCCTGCCGGCGGGGGTGGCGCGGGCTGCGCCACTGCCGGCATGGCCAGCGCCCCTAACGTCGGCACGGATAGAACCGCCCCCATGAACAATCTGGAAAGCGAACGGCGTGTCGTCATCGGCGTCTCCGATTCCTGTTACAGAACAAGAACTAGTCGCCGAACATGGCGAAGCCGGGGCGGATTATGTAAAAAACGGTTAACTTGCCGTCACTTGCGACAGCCTGCGCCGGTTGGCCCGCACCTTCTTGCGGTAAAGCTGCACGATCTCCGGCGCGTTCATATGCTTCTTGCCGTCGAGCGCGGCATGCAGCATCAAGGCGCCGCTCTCCTGCAAGGCCTGCATTTTTTCCGCAACCATCAAGGCCGCCTCGCGCGGAACATCCGGCCCGCCCATCGCCAGCTTGGTCAGCCGCAACGCCACCACCTGCTGCGCCTCGAATGCCAGCATGGTGCCCTGGGCGGTCAAATTGGCGAGGGTCAGATCCGGCCAATCGAACAAAGAATTGCCACTCATCCCAAAATATCCTTGCTTCATTCAAGCAATATGGATTTTTTTGCGCTGCAACAAAAGTCAAAAAGCACATTCCTGGCCTGTCAGCCGGTCATTAGCCTCACTTGCAGCGCCAACCGCGCCAGATCCTCCGCGCCGGGGCCCACGGGCACGGGCGGGCGCGGCTTGGCCTCGCCCGTCTCCAGCGCCGCGCGGATCCATCCTGGCCAGCCCTGCCACACGGCCACCTCCTGCGGCGCGATCGGCGGGCGCTCGACCGCCAGCAGGGAAAGCCGGCCCGCCATGCGCCGCAGCGCGGCATCCACCGCCGCCGTTTTCACCAGGGCCGGCTCATACCCGGCATGCGGCTCCGCCAAGGCGCGCGACAAGGCGGCCTCCAGATTATTGCTCGCCAACCCCGCCATGCGCCGCGCCGCCTCGGCCGTCCTCCATTCGCCTTGTCCCAGCAAGGCCATGATCACCGCCTCCGCATAGGCGGCATGGGCGCGCTTGGCCGCGGCGATGGTGGCCTCCAGCTTCGGCGCCTCGAAACTCGGCCAAAGCAGGGCGCTGCCCAGCACCGCCAGCGCCCCGCCCAGCAGCGACCACAGCACGCGCGAGAGGGCCACATAAAGCTCGCTCTCGCCGCTGGGCCGGATCTGCTCGATCAGCAGCACGATCATCGGCGTCAATACCGCGATATACAGGCTGAAATTCACGGTCCGCAGCGCGAAGGCGCACAGGCTGAGCGGCAGCATCGCGATGGCGAGCTGCAAATCCGTATGCACGAACAACCCGATGACGGCGGCCAGAACACCGCCCAGCACCGTGCCGGCGGAACGTTCGGCCGTGCGCGCCCAGGTGGCGGCGAAATAAGGCTGTAGGCAGAAAACCAGCGTGATCGTGGCCCAATGGGCATAAAGCCCGCCAAAGCGCGAGGTCACCGCCAGAACCGGCGTGGCGATGATGGCCACGCGCAGCGCATGCCTGAACGCGGCGGAGGATCTGGTGAAATTCTGCCTGACGGGCGAGAGCAGGCGGCGGCGGAAATCGGCCGGTCCCGGCGATGGCGCGGGCACCTTGGCCGTGGGCGCCACGGCGATTAGCACCGCGAACTGCTCGGCGATGGCGGCCAGAACATGGCGCTCGGGCGCGTCCGGCAGCACCCGCAAGGTCTGGCGCAACCGCTTCAGGCTGGCGCGCTTGCGCGGCGTATCCAGCGGCCTGTCCGCCTCGATCTCAGGCGCCATCGCCGCCAGCCAGCCGGAGATCAGCCGCAGCGGCTTCACGCATTCCTCCCGCACCGAGGGGTCTTGCTCCAATTGCTCCGAAAGGGCGATCTGCGCGCCAAAAATCCGGTCCAAACTCTCAAGCCGCAGGGAAATCTGCGCCCCGCGCGGCGAGATCAGCCCCCGCCTGCGGAATGTTTCATAAGCAACGCCGCGCGCGGTCTCGATCGCCTCGCGGACCTGCCCGCGATATTCCAGCGCATGGGCCGAGAACGCCTCTCCGCCCTCCGCGTCGCGGGCAAACATCACCAGCTCGTCGTTCAGCTTCGCCAGCCGCCTCGCCGCGTCGGCCAGCGCCCGCCGGGACACCGCATAAGGATGGGTCTGCCAGATCACCACCGTCAGCAGCACCGCCCAGGCCGCCCCGGCCAGGAAATTGACGCCATGCACCACCGCCAGCATCGCCGAGGGCTCCGGCGCGCCCAGCGCCAGCACCACCGCCACGCTGATGAGATTGCCCACCTGCAAGCCGCTCTGCCCGTAAATCCGCGCGAAACTGGCGCAGAAGATCAGCACCCCGGCGATCGGCGCCGAAATCAGCGCCCCTTGCGCCCCCAGCCAGGTGAACAGCCCATATAAAACCCCGCCCGCCAAGGCAAAGGCGATCACCGCGGGCGCGCGCCGCGCCGCCGGGCCGCCCGGGTCGGCATAGCATGTCAGCAGCGCCCCGAACGCCGCCAACCCCAGCCGGGGCAGGTCGAACAACTCGCCGATCAGAAGCGGCAGCGCCACCGCGCAGAAGGCCCGCAGCCCCTCCGAAAGCGACAGCGCCCGCAAATTCAGCGCCCAATTCGGTAAAACCGGCTTCATGCGCCGGGATCAGCCAAATTTGTTGGATTTGGGAAAACCATTCGGCGGCATGCGCCCCGCCGCGGCCCGCGCGCCCAGCCACTCGGTCAGCTTCTGCTCGGTGCGCACGCGCTCGCCGATGCTCCAGCTCAGCCCTTCCGCCAGGATGAACACCTTGGCGTCCGACAATCCGCCATCCTTGTATTTCTGCAATTGCACACCCGCCCCGCGCGGCATTTCCGGCAATTGCTCCAGCGGAAAGACCAGCAGCTTCCGGTTGCGCCCCACCACCGCGACATGGTCGCCAATGGCCGGAACGCACACCACCCATTCCTCGCCGGGTTTGAGGGTGAGAACGGTCTTGCCCGCGCGCCGTTCGGAGGCCAGCTCTGCTCCCGGCAACACAAACCCCCGCCCGGAGGAGGAAGCCACCAGATATTTCCCCCCCGCATCCGGCACGAAGAGCATCAGCACGCCATCCTCATTGGCCAGCTCCACCATCAACCTGATCGCCTGGCCATCGCCGCGCCCGCGCGGCACATCCGCCGCCTTGATGGTATAAACGCGCCCATTGGTGCCCAGCAGCGCGATCTTATCCGTCGACTGGCAAGGCAGCAGCGCGAACAGCTTGTCGCCTTCCTTGAATTTCAGATCGGCACCGTCCGCGAGATGCCCCTTCTGCGCGCGGATCCAGCCTTTCTCGGAGAGAATCACCGTGATCGGTTCACGCTCCACCAGCGCCTCGGCCACAATCTCAACCACCGGCGCGGCCTCGGAAATCTTCGTCCGCCGCGCGCCCAGGGCGCCGGAGCCGAATTTCTCCCTCACCTCGACGATTTCCGCGCCGATCCTCGCCCAGCGCTTGCCCTCGTCCCTTAGCAGCGCCTGCAAGCCCTTCTGCTCCGCCGTGAGCTTCTTATGCTCGTTGCGGATCTCCATTTCCTCCAGCTTGCGCAAGGCGCGCAGCCGCATGTTCAAAATCGCCTCGGCCTGCACCTCGGTCAGCACGAAGGTGGCGATCAATTGCTCCTTCGGCTTATCCTCGAAGCGGATAATCCGGATCACCTCGTCAAGATTCAGAAAGACCTTGATATAACCGTCGAGAATCTCCAGCCGCCTGGCGATCGCCGCCAGCCGGTGATTGGTCCGGCGCACCAGCACCTCGTGCCTGTGGTCCAGCCAGGCGCGCAAAATCGCCTTCAGCCCCATCACCTTCGGCGTGCGCCCGCCATCCAGCACATTCATGTTCAACGAGAAACGCGATTCAAGCTGCGTGGCGCGGAACAAGGAGGCCATCAGCATGTCCGCGTCCACGGCGCGGTTCTTGGGCTCCAGCACCAGCCGGATATGCTCGGCGCTCTCATCGCGCACATCGCCCAGCAGCGGCAATTTCTTGTCCGTCAGCAGCAGCGCGATCTGCTCCACCAGCCTGGATTTCTGCACCTGATACGGAATTTCCGTCACCACGATCATCCAGGTGCCGTGCTTGCCCTCCTCCTTATGCCATTTCGCCCGGGTGCGCAGGCTGCCGCGCCCCGTCTCATAGGCATTGAGAATGACCGCCTCATCCTCCACCAGTTCCCCACCGGTCGGAAAATCCGGGCCTTTCAGATACTTCAGCAAATCCGCCGTGCTGGCTTGCGGCTTTTCAATGAGATGCAGCGCCGCCGCGCACACCTCCCCGGCATTGTGCGGCGGGATGGAGGTCGCCATGCCCACCGCGATACCGGATGCGCCATTGGCCAGCAAATTCGGGAAGGCGCCGGGCAACACCACCGGCTCATGCTCCTCCCCGTCATAAGTCGGGCGGAAATCCACCGCGTCCTCGTCGATGCCGCGCAGCAGATATTCCGCGATCTCCGTCAGGCGCGATTCGGTGTAGCGCATCGCGGCGGCGTTATCGCCGTCGATATTGCCGAAATTCCCCTGCCCCTCGATCAGCGGGTAACGCGCCGCGAAATCCTGCGCCAGGCGCACCAGCGCCTCATACACCGCCGAATCGCCATGCGGGTGGAACTTACCGATCACGTCGCCCACCACGCGGGCGCATTTCTTGAAGCCCGAGCGCGGATCCAGCTTCAGTTGATGCATGGCATAGATCAGCCGCCGGTGTACCGGCTTCAGCCCATCGCGGACATCCGGCAGCGAGCGGGACATGATGGTGGACAGCGCATAGGCCAGATAGCGCTCGGAAAGAGCCGGCCCCAGCGCCAGATCCTCCACCCGTCCGAAATCATCCGGCATCGCCGCCATCCTTTCCACCAAGCCTCAGGGAAACCTGCTCATAAAGAGCCTGCCGCGCCGGCGGAAGAGGGCGGTGGCGCGCCCCGAACACATCGCGGGTGAGAAAATGCCCGCTCAGGCGCAGGGCCGCCGCGCAATCCTTGAGATCCGCCTCCCCCTCCCCCAGCAAAAATTCAGGCAACGGCAATAACCGGTTCACCCAGTTCCCAGCCTCGGAGAACGTCACCGCCCGCCCGGTGCGCGGCGACACATAGGCCAGCCGGTCATTGCTCCCGGCGGATGAGGAAAAATCCAGCCCAAACCCCAGTTCGCGCAGCAACACCAGCTCCCAGCGGCACAGTTCGGGCAGGGCGAAACCCTTGATGTCGATCCCGGCCAGCAGCCGCAGCAACCCCTCGAAGCTCTCCGGCGCGGCCTCGCGTTCCGGCAGCGCCTGGGCGGCAAGCTGGCAGGCGGCCCGCAGAATGGCGAGACTGTCGGGCGTCTCCATCGCCAGGGCCGCGGCCGGGCGCACCAGCTCCGCGCTATAGGCGCCAAGCTGCTCGGGCAAGCGCGCCGTCCAGCGCGCCGAGACGATATTGCCGACCTCCCACAGCCCAGCCTGCCGCCGCGAGGCTCCCCCCTTGGCCAGCCCTTTCCAGAGCCCCCCGGGTGTCAGCAGGGCAACGACGAAATCGCCCTCGCCATGCTGGGCCCGTTCGACGACAATGCCCGGCCCCTCACGCTCCACGCGCCCTCACCGCAGCGCCGCCTTGGCGCTTTCCGCCAGAAACCGCGCCGCGGCCGGCAGGATCGCGTCGTTATAATCGTAAGCCGGATTATGCAGCCCGGCACCGGGACCATTGCCGATCCAGGCATAGGCGCCGGGAATATCCGCCAGAAAACGGCCGAAATCCTCAGCCCCCATGGTCGGCTCCATATCCCGGCGCACATGCAGCCCCCCCCGCCGCCGCCGCCTGGGCGGCCAGTTCCGCCTCCTCGGGCCTGTTGACGGTGGGGGCCAGATCCTCACCCAGCCAGATTTGCGCCTCCAGCCCAAAGGCCATGGCCACGCCGTTCGCCGTCTCGCTCAGGCGGCGTTTCAGCAGGCTCATGCTCTCCAGGCTGAAAGCCCGGATGGTGCCACCCATGGCGGCTGTCTCGGGCACCTGATTGCGCGCCTCCCCGGCCTTCAGGGTGCAGGTGGAAATCACCCCCGCCTGCAAGGGCGCCAGATTGCGCGCCACGATGGCGTTCACCGCCACGATCAGTTGCGCGATGCCCTGCACCGGGTCCACGCACAAATGCGGCATCCCCGCATGACCGGCCTTGCCCTTCAGCGTGATCTCGAAATTCACCGCCCCGGCCATCACCGGGCCAGGATGGACCATCACCGTCCCCGCCTCCAACCCCGGCCAGTTATGGTACCCAAAAATGCGCTCCATCGGAAAACGCTCAAACAGCCCGTCCTCCACCATGGCATGCGCGCCCTTCAGCCCCTCCTCGGCGGGCTGAAACACCAGATGCACCTGGCCGCTCCACCCTTTATCCTCGCGCAGCAGCATCGCCGCCCCCAGCAGGGAGGTCGTATGCCCGTCATGCCCGCAGGCATGCATCACCCCCGGCGTCTGGGAGGCATAGGGCTTGCCCGTGGCCTCGGAAATGGGCAGCGCGTCCATGTCGGCCCGCAACCCCACGGAACGATTGGAGCCGCCGCGCTTCAGGCTCGCCACCACCCCATGTCCGCCAATGCCGGATTCATAGGGAATTCCCATCTCATCCAGCCGGGCGCAGACAAAGGCGGCCGTCTCTTGCTCCCGCCGGGAAAGTTCCGGGTGGGTGTGCAGATAATGCCGCCAGGCCGTCAATCTCGCCGCGAAATCATCCGGCATAACCGTCTCCTTCCGATTCGATCCCAGCGCCCTTCCGCGCAAGGCCGCCCCGTCTCTTATCAGGCCGCCTCTTATCAACCCATTCCTGATCCGCCCATCACGCCGCCACCGCCATGGCGATGTAATTCACGGACAGATCCCGGCTCACCGTGAAGCCTCGCGCCAATGGCGAGAAACTCAACCCCGCCGTCTCGGTCAGCCGCAGCCCCGCCTCCCGGCATAGCCGCCCCAGCTCCTCGGGCTTGATGAACATCTTCCAATCATGCGTGCCCACCGGCAGCAGCCGCAACATATATTCCGCCCCCAGCTTCGCCACCGCATAGGATCGCGGGGTGCGGTTGAGGGTGGACAGAAACAGCCGCCCCCCCGGCGCCAGCAAGGCCCGCAAGCTGGCCAGGAACGCCGCCGGGTCGGCCACATGCTCGATGATCTCCAGCGCCGTCACCACCGGAAACACCGCCCCCTCCGCCGCCAGCGCCTCCGCCGTGCCCTGGCGGTAGGTCAAATCCAGCCCCTGCCCCTCGGCATGGGCCCGCGCCACGGCGATCACCTCCGCGCCCGCATCCAGCCCGGTCACCGCGAATCCGTCCTTGGCCAGCGCCTCGGCCAGCAGCCCGGCCCCACAGCCGACATCGAGCACCGCCGCCCCCGCGCCGCAATCGCGCCGCGCCCGCGCCGCCACCCACGCCGCGCGCGGCGCATTCATCATATGCAGCGGGCGCATCGGTCCATGCCGGTCCCACCAGCGCGCCGCCAGCGCGTCGAACCGCGCGATTTCTTCTCCGATGACCGACCCTTGGCTCATTGCTCAAACCTTGCTCCGCCGCTATGTGACGCCCCTGCCCGTTTTTCACAAGGTTTACTGTACGCAAGGTTTGTCCATGGCACGCATCGTGATGAAATTTGGCGGCACCTCCGTCGCCGACCTCGACCGGATCAGGAATGTGGCGAAACGGGTCAAGACCGAGGCTGACACAGGCAACGAGGTTGCCGTCGTCGTCTCCGCCATGGCCGGCGTCACCAACAGGCTGGTCGGTTATTGCCAATCCCTCTCGCCGCTGTTCGACGCGCGCGAATATGATTCCGTCGTCGCCACCGGCGAGCAGGTCACCTCCGGCCTCACCGCCATCGCGTTGCAGGAGCTGGGGCAGGATGCCCGCTCCTGGCAGGGCTGGCAGATCGCGGTTGAAACCAATGGCGAGCACGGCAAGGCCCGCATCGAGAGCATCGACGGCGAAGAGCTGATCGAACGCATGAAACAAGGCCAGGTTCCGGTCGTGGCGGGCTTCCAGGGCGTGGGGCCGGACAACCGCGTCACCACGCTGGGGCGCGGCGGGTCGGACACCTCGGCCGTGGCGTTGGCGGCGGCGCTGAAGGCCGATCGATGCGATATTTATACGGACGTGGACGGGATCTACACCACCGACCCACGGATCGTTCCCAATGCGCGGAAACTGAGTAAGATCACCTACGAGGAAATGCTGGAGCTCGCCTCCGTGGGAGCGAAAGTGCTGCAAACCCGCTCCGTGGAGCTGGCGATGAAGGAGCGCGTGCGCGTGCAGGTGCTCTCCAGCTTCGCCGATACCCCGGGCACCATGGTCGTTGATGAGGAAGAGGTTGTGGAAAAGGAAATTGTCGCCGGCATCGCCTATTCGCGGGACGAAGCCAAAATCACCGTCCGCCGCGTGCCGGACCATCCAGGCATCGCCGCCGCCGTATTCGTGCCATTGTCGGATGCCAACATCAATGTCGACATGATCGTTCAGAACGTCGCCGCCGACGGCACCACGGACATGACCTTCACCGTCGGCAAGACCGACATGGCCCGCGCCCTGCAAGTGCTGGACCAGGCCAAGCCGGAGATCGGCTTCGCGGAGATCACCTCCGATCAGAACGTGGCGAAGATCTCCGTCGTCGGCGTGGGCATGCGCTCCCATGCGGGCGTGGCGGGCACCATGTTCAAGACCTTGGCGGCGCGCGGCATCAATATCCAGGCCATCACCACCTCCGAGATCAAGGTCTCGGTGCTGGTCGGCGCGGAATATACCGAGCTGGCGGTGCGCGCCCTGCACACCGCCTACGGGCTCGACGGCTGAGCATGCCCGACGCCATGGACCAGACCCTCGCCGCCACCCCGCGCTTCGAGGCCCTGCAACAGCGTGGGGCGGCTTTTCTTGGCACGCGCCACGCCATTCTCGGCGGAGCGATGAGCTGGGTGTCCGAGCGGCATCTGGTCTCGGCCATCTCCAATGCCGGCGGATTCGGCGTCATCGCCTGCGGGGCGATGACACCCGCCCTGCTGGAAAGCGAGATCGAGGCGACCAGGGCGCTGACCAGCGAACCCTTCGGCGTGAATCTCATCACCATGCATCCCCAGCTCGACGAGCTGGTGCGGGTCTGCCTGCGCCAGCGGGTCGGGCATGTGGTCTTCGCCGGCGGCATCCCCTCCTCCACCCATATCAAGGCGGCCAAGGATGGCGGAGCCAAGGTCGTCGCCTTCGCCCCGGCCCTGGTCCTGGCCAAGCGGCTGGTGAAATTCGGCGTGGACGCGCTGGTGATCGAAGGCTCCGAGGCGGGCGGGCATATCGGCCCGGTCTCCCTCACCGTGCTCGCACAGGAGATCCTGCCCCACATCGCCGAGGTGCCGGTCTTCGTGGCCGGTGGCATCGGCCGGGGCGAGGCGATGCTGGGCTATCTCGAAATGGGCGCCGCCGGCGTGCAGCTCGGCACCATGTTCGCCGCCGCCACCGAGAGCATCGCCCACGAGAATTTCAAGAAAGCCTTCATCCGCGCCGCCGCGCGCGACGCCCTGCCGAGCGTGCAGCTCGATGAACGCTTTCCCGTCATTCCCGTGCGCGGGCTGATCAATGAAGGCACCAGGCGCTTCATGCGCCATCAGGCGGACATCGTGCAAAAATTCCAGTCCGGCGATCTGGACAAAAACGCCGCGCAACTGGAGATTGAACATTTCTGGGCGGGCGCGCTGCGCCGCGCCGTCATCGAGGGTGATGTGGAGAACGGTTCAGTCATGGCGGGCCAGTCTGTCGGCATGGTCACGGCGGTGCGCCCCGTGGCGGAGATCGTCGCGGCGTTGCGGGCGCAAGCCATCGCCGCATTGGGGGCACGTGGCACAAGAGACTGACATTCCCCCCTCGCCCCGCCGCCGCAAGAAACCGAAATTCGGCGACACCCGGCATCTCTTTGCCCAACTCCGGGAGCATCTCGCCGCCGGCACCGCCTCCCTGCCCGATTTCGCCAAGCTGGTCGCCGAAGGGCTGGGCACCGATGCCTCCGTCATCTACGTCACCCGCCCGGGCGAGATTCTCGAACTGGCCGCCACCAACGGGTTGAAGGTCTCCGCCGTGGGCCGCACCAAGCTGCGCGTCGGCGAGGGGATCATCGGCCTCGCCGCCGCCTCGGGCGACATCCTGAATCTGGCGGATGTGCAGAACCATCCGCGCTATGTCTACCGCGCCGAAACCGGTGAGGAGACCATGGCCTCCATGCTCGCCGTGCCCGTCAAGCGCGCCGGGCGCACGCTCGGCGTGATCGCCGTCATGGCCAAGGAGGTCCGCACCTATTCCCCGGTCGAGGTCGAATCGCTCGCCACCGTGGCGATGCTGCTGGCCGAGATCCTGGCCCGCGCCGGCGCCACCGATGTCGGCGAGGAAGGATTTCCCGAAACCCTGCCCCGGCGCTATGCCGGGCATGTGCTGTCCGCCGGCATCGCCCGCGGCCTGGTGCTGGCCTATGGCGCGGCCGCGCCGATCGCCAAATTGCTGACGGACGATACGGAAGCCGAGCTGACACGGCTGGAAGGCGCCGTGGAAGTCGCCAACAAGGCGCTGGACGGGCTGATCGCCGCCAACGCGCCAGGCGGCAACACCTCGCGCGACGTGCTGGAAGCCTATCGCATGGTGGCGCAAAGCTCCGGCTGGCTCACCCAGGTGCGCGCCGCGATCAATGACGGTCTGACCGCCGAAACCGCCGTGGACAAGGTCGCCCGCCAATTGCGCGAGCGCATGCGCCGTGTCGCCGATCCATATCTGCGCGAGCGCCTCGCCGACATCGAGGACATGGTCGGCCGGCTGATGGTGGCTCTGGGCGGCATGGCCCCCAAGCCGGAACGCGCGGACGGCATGATCCTGATCGTGCGCCGCCTCGGCCCCGCCGACCTGCTGGACTGGCATACGCGCGGCATCGCCGGCGTCGCCATCGAGGAAGCCAGCGCCTCCGGCCATGCCGCCATCCTGGCGCGCGCGCTCAGCATCCCTGCCTTGCAGGTGGAGCGCGGCGCCGTGGAAGCGGCGGTGGAAGGCGAGCTTGCCCTGCTGGATGCCGAGGAAGGCACGCTGATCCTGCGGCCCGAGCCGGAGGTGATCCAGGTCTATGACCGCGCCCTGGCCGCGCGCAGCGAGCGCGCCGCCACCCTGGCCAGCTACCGGGACGTGCCCGCCATCACCCAGGACGGCACCGAGCTGAAATTGATGATGAATGTCGGACTGGCCCTGGAATTGGACCAGTTGGACAAGACCGGCGCCGACGGCATCGGCCTCTACCGTACCGAGATCGCCGCCCTGGCGGCGGGCGGCATACCGGACGTGGCGGGCCAGGCCGCCGAATATGGCAAGGTGATGGACCGCGCCAATGGCCGCCCGGTGCAGTTCCGCACGCTGGATCTGGGGGCCGACAAGCTGCTGCCCGGCGAAACCGCGCAGACGGAGGAAAATCCCGCCATGGGCTGGCGCTCCTTGCGCATCGGGCTGGACCGCCCCGCCATCCTGCGCCGGCAATTGCGCGCCCTGTTGCTCGGCGCGCAAGGACGGCCCTTGCGGGTGATGTTCCCCATGGTCGCCACGGTGGAGGAGTTCCGCGCCGCGCGGGATCTGCTGGAAGCCGAGGCCGGACGCATCCGCCCGGCCCCCGAACGGCTGGAAGCCGGCACGATGCTGGAAGTCCCATCCCTGCTTTTCCAGCTTCCCGGGCTGCTGGCGGAAGCGGATTTTATTTCCGTCGGCACCAACGATCTGATGCAGTTCCTGTTCGCGGCGGATCGCGGCACACCCGAGCTGGCGGACCGCTACGACACGCTCTCCGCCCCGGTGCTGGAAATGCTGGAAAAGCTCGTGACCTACTGCCAGGAGGCGGGCGTGCCGCTCTCCGTCTGCGGCGAGGCCGCCGGGCGGCCGCTGGACGCGCTGGCCTTCGCGGCGCTGGGCGTCACCACGCTGTCCATGTCCGGCAGCGCCATCCTGCAAGTGAAATCCGTGCTGGTGGAAACCGACCTCAACGCCCTGCGCCCGGTGCTGCGCGAACTGCGCCGCGCCGGGGCGGCGGGCGGCAGCATCCGCGAGCCGCTGGCGGTGTGGGCACGCGAGCATAATCTGGCAATTTGAGGGATGCGCCGTTCCGGGGTAAAAGAACGCGGCATGCCAGATAATTCGACCGGAACAGAGACTATCGAGCAAGAGGCGATCTCTCCAGCGGCGCGCGTCGGCGCGGGGCTGAGGGAGGTGCGCGAACGGCTGGGCTGGAAATTGCCGGAGGTAGCGGAGGGACTCCGTATCCGCCCGGAATTTATTTCCGCCATGGAGAGCGGCAATCTCTCCTCCCTGCCCGGCCCGGCCTACCGCGCGGGGTTCGTGCGCTCCTACGCCCAGGCGCTGGGGCTGGACGGCGAGGAAATCCTGCGCCGTTTCCGCGAAGCCGGGCAGATGGGTGAAACGCCTAAAGCGGAAATCCAGTTCCTGGCCCCGGTGCCCGACCGTGGTGTGCCCAAGGGGGCCATCGTCCTGATCGGCATCGTGGTGGTCGTGGCGGGTTATATCTTCTGGTACCATCATACCGAGCAGCAACGCCGCCTGGCGCAATCCGTGCCGCAAGTGCCGGCCGAGCTTCAGCCCCTGGCCACGCCGCCCAAGGTCGTCCCGCCCGCCCCGCAAGCCTCCTCCCCTCCGGCTCAAGCGCAACCCGCGCCACCTGAACAGGCCACCGCGACGGCGCAAGCCCAAACGCAAACGCCGCCGGATGAGTCCGGCGGCGCGCCCGCGGCGGCGCCGGCGCAACCCGCCACCGCCAGCCAGCCATCTCCCACGCCAGCGCCAGCCGCCAGCGCCACGCCCGTCCCCCCCACCGGCGCGGCGGCGTCAGCCGCCCCGCCCCCCGGCGCGCCGGGGGCCGGCATGGTGATCAGCGCCACCCAGGATGCCTGGGTGCAAGTAACCGACAGCAGCGGCAATATCCTGTTCAGCAAGGTGCTGCATGCCGGGGAGAGCTGGCCCGTTCCCCAGGAAGCCGGGCTGAAAATGACCACCGGCAATGCGGGCGGCACGGTCATCGTCACCGATGGCACGGCCGGGCAGCCCCTGGGTGCCGAAGGGGTGGTGCTGCGCGGCTACCAATTGACACCAGCCGCCAGCGGCACGGCTCCGGCCGCGGCGGCCACGCCTTCCCCAAATACCGGAAATACCGGAACCACCGGAAGTACCGGAACCGCCCCGTAAAGGAACATCATGAACTACCGTGAGTATCAGCAGATCGACCGCCGCAAATCCCGGCAGATCAGCGTCGGCAATGTGAAGGTGGGGGGCGATGCGCCGATTTCGGTGCAGACCATGACCAACACCCTCACCACGGATGTGGAAGCCACCGTCGCGCAGATTTTGCGCGCCGAGAAGGCGGGCGTGGATATTGTCCGCGTCTCCTGCCCGGACGAGGAGAGCACCGCCGCGCTGAAGGAGATCGTCAAGCGCGTCAACGTGCCCATCGTGGCGGATATTCATTTTCATTACCGGCGCGGAATCGAAGCCGCCGAGGCCGGAGCCGCCTGCCTGCGCATCAATCCCGGCAATATCGGCAGCCCGGAGCGCGTGAAGGAAGTCATCAAGGCCGCGCGCGACCATCGTTGCTCCATGCGCATCGGCGTGAACGCGGGCTCGCTGGAGAAGCATCTGCTGGAAAAATACGGCGAGCCAAACCCCGACGCGCTGGTGGAATCCGCCCTGGAACACGCGAAAATCCTCCAGGATCACGATTTTCACGAATTCAAGATTTCCGTGAAGGCGTCGGACGTGTTCATGGCCGTGGCGGCCTATCAGCAGCTTGCCGAGCAATGCGACCATCCGCTGCATATCGGCATCACCGAGGCGGGCGGCAAACGCGCGGGCACCGTGAAATCCTCCATCGGGCTGGGCTCCCTGCTCTGGGCGGGCATCGGCGATACGATGCGCGTCTCTCTCTCCGCCGAGCCGGAGGAAGAAGTGTTTGTCGGCTGGGATATTCTGAAATCCCTGGGCCTGCGCCATCGCGGCGTGCGCATCATTTCCTGCCCGTCCTGCGCGCGCCAGGGCTTTAACGTCATCAAGACGGTGGAGACGCTGGAGGAGCGTCTGGCGCATATCGAGGCGCCGATCACGCTGTCGATCATTGGCTGCGTGGTGAACGGCCCCGGCGAGGCGCTGATGACCGATCTCGGCCTTACCGGCGGCGGCGGCGGGCGGCACATGATCTATGCCGCCGGCAAGACCGATCACACGATCTCCGAAGAGCAGATGATCGAGCATCTGGTCGAGCTGGTGGAAAAGAAGGCCGAGACGATCGAGGCGGAGAAGAAGGCGGCGCAGCTCGCGGCCGAATAGCTTCGCGTTTCTGATATTTTGAACCCGCCGGAGCGGCAATGCGCTCCGGCGTTTTGTTTTGACGGTGGGACGGATATGGCAAACCAGTTGCAACCTGTACGCGGCACGAAGGATCTGATCGGCGAGGACGCGGCTCGGCATTTCCACGTGATCGAAACCGCGCGCCGCGTGACCAGGCTGTATGGGTTCTGCGAATGGCAGACACCGATCTTCGAGGATACACGCGTGTTCTCCCGCACGCTGGGCGAAACCTCGGACGTGGTGACCAAGGAAATGTACAGTTTCGAGGATCGCGGCGGGGAGTCCCTCACGCTGCGTCCGGAGGGCACGGCGGGCGTGTGCCGCGCGCTGATCACCGGCGGCCTGACCCAGACATTGCCGCAGAAAGTGTTCTATGCCGGGCCGATGTTCCGTTATGAACGCCCGCAAAAGGGCCGCTACCGGCAATTTCATCAGATCGGCGTGGAACTGCTTGGCCCGGCCTCCCCGCTGGCCGACGCGGAGGCGATTTCCGCCGGCTGGCGCATTCTGAACGAGCTGGGCATCGCCAAGGATGTGGTGCTCAACATCAACACGCTGGGCGACGCGCAAAGCCGCGCCAATTACCGCGACGCGCTGGTGGCCTATTTCTCCGCCCATGCCGACGAGCTTTCGGCGGACAGCAAGCTGCGGCTGGAGAAAAACCCGCTGCGGATCCTGGATTCCAAGGATGAGGGCGACAAGGCGCTGGTGGCGAACGCGCCGCTGATTTACGCGCATCTCACACAGGACGCGGCCGCGTTTTACGACGGGCTGAAAGCCGCCCTCACCGCCTTTGGCGTGCCGTTCGAGGAAAACCCCCGCATCGTGCGCGGGCTGGATTATTACAACCACACCGCCTTTGAATTCGTCACCAACGCGCTGGGCGCGCAGGGCACGGTGATGGCGGGCGGGCGTTATGACGGGCTCGTGGAGCAGATGGGCGGGCCCAACGTGCCCGGTATCGGCTGGGGGGCGGGCATCGAGCGGCTCGCCATGCTGATCGCGGCGCCGCCGGCCATGGTTCAGCCCGTCGCGGTGATTCCGATGTCCCGCGAAGCCGAGGGCCGGGCCCTGGAGATCCTCAATCTGCTGCGCAACCGCGGCATCGCCGCCGAGACCGGCTATTCCGGCAACGCCAAGAAGCGGCTGGAGCGGGCCAATAAATCCGGCGCGGGCTTCGCCGTGCTGGTGGGCGGGGAGATCAGGCTGAAAAACCTCGCCGACGGCGCCCAGGAAGATGTCACGCCCGAAACGCTCATCGAGCGCCTGGGCGCATGAGCGCCGCGCTGGAACAGAAGCTCGACCGGATCATGGCTCGGGCCGAGGAGCTGCGCTTCATGCTCTCCGGCACGCTCTCGGGCGATGAATTCGTGAAAGCCTCGAAGGAGCTTTCCGAACTCATCCCGGTTGAGGAAAAAATTTCCACCCTGCGCGAGGCGGAAAAACAGAGCAAGGACGCCGAGGGGCTGCTGGCCGACCCGGACATGAAGGAACTGGCCGAAACCGAATTACAGGCGCTGAAACAGCGGCTTCCCGAGCTGGAGATGGCGGTGCGCCTGGCGCTTCTGCCACGCGACGAGGCCGATGAGCGCTCCGCCATCCTGGAAATCCGCCCCGCCGCGGGCGGAGACGAGGCCGGGCTGTTCGCCGCCGAATTATTCGGCGCCTATCAGAAATATGCCGCCTTGCGGGGGTGGCGGTTCGAGGTTCTGGATTATGACGAGAACGAGCTGGGCGGCATCAAGGGCGCCATGGCGGAGATCACCGGCAAATCCGTTTTCGCCAAGCTGAAATTCGAGTCCGGCGTGCACCGCGTGCAGCGCGTGCCCGCCACGGAAACGCAGGGGCGCATTCATACCTCCACCGTCACCGTCGCGGTATTGCCGGAGGCCGAGGAGGTGGATGTGGACATCAACGAGGCGGATCTGCGCATCGATGTGTACCGGGCCTCGGGCGCTGGCGGGCAGCATGTGAACAAGACCGAATCGGCGGTGCGGATCACCCATCTGCCCACCGGCATCGTGGTGGCGATGCAGGAGGAGCGCAGCCAGCACAAGAACCGCGCGAAGGCCATGAAGATTTTGCGCTCGCGCCTTTATGAGCAGCAGCGCGCCAGCGTGAACGCCACCCGCGCGGCCGACCGCAAGGGCCAGGTCGGCACCGGGGACCGCTCCGAGCGCATCCGCACCTATAATTTCCCGCAAGGGCGGGTGACGGACCACCGGATCAACCTGACGCTTCACAAGATCGACCGGGTGATGCTGGGGGAATTCGAGGATGTCATCGACGCGCTGATCGCCGAGGACCAGGCGGCCCGGCTGGCCGAACAGGCTTGATCCCGACCGCCCAGGCGCTTGCTGAAATCACCGTCCGGCTGAAACAAGCCGGGATCGAGGCGCCGCGCCGGGAGGCCAGGCTGCTGCTGGCCTTCGCCCTGGGCACCAACGCCGCCGGGCTGCTGGCGCGCGACGAGGTGGACCCTGGCTGCTACGCCCAAGCCCTGGAACGGCGCGCGGCGCGTGAACCGCTGGCCTATATCACCGGCCATAAGGAGTTCTGGGGGCTGGATTTCATGACATCTCCCGCCACGCTGATCCCCCGGCCGGACACGGAAACGCTGGTGGAGGCGGTGCTGGAATCCGGCCTGAAGCCACGCGCCATCCTGGATCTTGGCACCGGCACGGGCTGCCTGCTGCTGGCCTGCCTGCATGAATTCCCCGATGCGTTCGGTGTGGGGGTGGATTTGAACCCCGACGCCACGCGCCTCGCCCGCGACAATGCCCGTCATCTGGGGCTGGCCAAGCGGGCCGCGTTTCTGGCCGGGCACTGGGCCGGCGCGCTCGACCATCCATTCGACCTCGTGCTCTCCAACCCGCCTTACATAGAAAGCGCCGATCTTCACGCCCTCATGCCCGAGGTGGCCGGGTACGAGCCCGCGAGCGCCCTGGATGGCGGAGACGACGGCCTGGCCGCCTACCGGGCGATCATCGGTGAATTGCCGCGTATTTTAGCCCCGGATGGGCTGGCGGTACTTGAACTCGGCGCGGGACAGGCCATATCCGTGGCGGCGCTGGCGCGCCAAGCGGGGTTCGATTATGTTCCGCGCCGCGATCTTTCCGGCATGGAGCGCGCCATAACGCTTAAATTCTGCAAATAAGCGATTGGCAGAATGATTTTTTACAGCTAAGCACAGGCAGCGCGGGCCGTTATGCTCACGAGTCTCCGGCATTACCGGAGCCAGAAGGGCGATGCATTCATATGCCGCACCGCGCAAGCCAGCAGACGAGGATAGACACGAGCCTATGAATATGAAGCGCATGCGTGGACGCAACCACCGTTCGGGCGGCGGAGGCGGAGGCGGGTTTCGCAACCAGCAGAACGGCATTCCGCTCAACCGCAACCATGTCTTCGACAGCTCCGGTCCGGAAATGCGGGTGCGCGGCACGGCCCAGCAGCTCTATGATAAATATACGCAACTGGCGCGCGACGCCGCCTCCTCGGCCGACCGCGTGCTGGGCGAGGCTTATTACCAGCATGCCGAGCATTATTTCCGCATTCTGAGCGCGATCAACGCCGCCCAGGGCCTGCCGCCTCCCGGCCAGGGCGGGCAGCAGAATGGCGAACAGCGCTTCAACAATCAAAACCAAGGCGAATTTCAGCCGCGCCGCGAACCCGCCGCCGAGGGCGAAGGCCAAGAAAACCGCGAGCCGCGCCAGGAAGGCCGCCAGGATAACCGCGAATTCCGGGAAAACCGGGAAAACCGGCAGGAGCGGCGCTTCGAGCCACGCCAGCGCCAGGATTTTCAGCCGCGCGAACGCCAGGACAGGCAGGAACGCCCTTACCGTCCCGCCGCACCCGTCGCGGAAACGCCGATCGATATAAGCTCCGCGCTTGAGGCCGAATTGCGGGCCGCCAGCCGTGAGGAACCCGCCGGGCTGGGCGAGCAGCCCGAAATCAAAAACCAGCCCAAGCCCGCCAAGGCCGAAGCAAAGCCCGAGATTCAGGCCGAGCCGGTGGCGGAAACACGCGCCATTCCCATCGTCGCGGATGCCCCGCCCGCCGCCGCGCCGGAGCTGACCTTGACCGAGCCCGCCGTGAAGCCCGCGCCAAAGCGCCGGGGCCGCCCGCCGCGCGCCAAACCGGCCGAGACCGAGAAGGCCAAGGCCGAGTAAGCCCCCCTGCCCCGCATGCGAAACGCGAAAAGCCCGGCCAGAAGCCGGGCTTTTATTTTGATCCTCAGCGTTTTCGTGGAAAACGCACCGTAAATTCCGTCAACGTCTCGTCTGCCAACGTCTCGATGGTTCGCAGCCAAAACGCCGAAGCGGATGGTCTTTGGGCACGGGCCACAGGGCCCGGGCCGGGTCCACGCGAAACGCTTCGGCCTTTAGCGCGGGGCCAGGACCATGACCATCTGGCGATTTTCCATCTTCGGCATCTGCTCGACCTTGGTGTCGATCTCCATATCGCCGCGGATACGTTCCAGAACCTTCACGCCCAGCTCCTGATGGGCCATTTCACGGCCACGGAAGCGCAAAGTGACCTTGACCTTGTCGCCCTCGCCGATGAACCCCTTCATGGCGCGCAGCTTCACCTGGTAGTCGTTCTCGTCGATATTGGGGCGAACCTTCACCTCCTTGATCTCGACGACCTTCTGCTTCTTGCGCGCCTCGTTGCGCTTCTTCTGCTGCTCGTACTTGAACTTGCCGTAATCGAGGATCTTCGCCACCGGGGGTTCCGCGTTGGGGCTGATCTCGACAAGGTCGAGCCCCACGGAATAGGCGCGCGCGATGGCGTCCCGGGTACTCAACACCCCGATCATTTCACCATCCTGGTCGATCAGACGAACCTGCGGGATTCTGATTTCTTCGTTGACCCGTGGTCCTTCACGAGAGGGCGGAACGGGTGGCGCTGGCGGTCTGGCTATCGGAAAGTCTCCTGTTGCGGTTAGTCGGCCTCCGGCTTAAGCCGAAATTGTGACGAAATGCAATGCGTCACATGGCATGGCGGGCCTCGTCTTTGTGAGATAACCCGGCTTTTCCGGATTTCAATGCGCACCACCTCAAAACAGGAAGTCCCGCCGGGCGTTCCAACCCTCCACCAGAGAGCGGGCCTGAGGCGATTCATCCAGCAGCTTGCCATGCTGGATGGCCAGCTTCTCGGCCAGATGCAGAAAGCCCGACAAGGCCTTCAGCCTCGGGTCCGAAGGCTGGTAATAGGCCAGCACTCCGCCAAGATAGGCCAGTGGATCCTCCGTGGCGGAGGATTTATCGAACTCCCGGGCGAAAAAATCCTCATTCAGCAAAAACATCTCGGGCTGGTCGCGCAGGATTTCAAAAGGCGTGACGTAATGCCCCGAATAAAAAGCCCCCGGCGCACCGGAGGCCAGCGCCTTCAGCCGGCCGGCGGCCCATTTCTGCGCGGCCTGCCAGCCATTGCGGCGCGGATAATGCGCCAGGCTCACACCCGGCAGAGGCGGTGCCTCCAGCTCCTTGCCGTTCACGAACACCGCATGATTCCCCGCCCCGGCCAGGAGCGTGGGCAGCTTGGCGCGGGCCATCACCTTGTTCACACCGCTCGGCGCGACCTTGCGCCAGCGCAGGCGCCAGGGCACCACCGGCTCGTCTTCATCCTCGGCGCCGACCTGCCCGTAATGCACCAGCGGCACGCTGACCGCGAGCTGGTCTTGCGGCAACATTGTGAGCAAGGGCAGCGAGTCGGGGGTGGCGATGAATTCATCCGCATCCAGAAACACCACCCAATCGGCCCCCATGACCTGCGAGGCGGCCTGATACCCCCAGCTATTGACGGCGATTTCATCGAAACTGACGGCATGGTTGCGGAACAGCTTCAGGGGAAAGCCCTCATCGCGCAGGGCGCGCAGAATCTCGACACCGCGGTCCGTGCTGCCATTATCCAGAAACAGCATCTCATCGAGATGGGCGGCGTGATGGCGCACGAAGGCCTCGATGATGTCGTCCTCGTTCAGGACCCGGGTGAAGGAAACAATTTTCGTCACAGCGTCGCTCCTGGCAGTCACGGCTCGGCGCCCCATACTTGGCAAACAAAGCCAAAAGCGGAAAGAGAGAGGCATGACGATCACCATCCGCCCCGCCTCGCCCGCCGATTCGGATGCCATCTGGGATATCCTCTCCCCCATGATCCGGGCTGGTGAAACCTATGCCCTGCCGCGCGACTGGACGCGCGAACAGGCCCTGGCCTACTGGCTGGCGCCGGAGAAACAAAGCTTCGTCGCGCAGAAGGACGGGCAGAGCCTGGGCACTTATTATATTCGGGCCAACCAGGCCGGCGGCGGCGCGCATGTGGCCAATTGCGGCTATGTCACCGCGGGATGGGCGGCCGGACAAGGCATTGCCCGCGCCATGTGCCTGCACTCCCTGGAGGTGGCCCGGGCATCGGGTTTCCGGGCCATGCAGTTCAACCTCGTGGTCAGCACCAATCAGCGCGCGGTCAGGCTTTGGCGGGGCATGGGGTTTGAGACGATCGGGCGGTTGCCCGGCGCGTTCCGGCATCCTGAACAGGGCGAGGTGGATGCGCTGGTGATGTATCGCCGCCTTTGACCGGCACCCGGCTTGGCGGCCGGCCCACCGCACCGGCGCGGCCGGGCGATATCTTGAGCCAAGCCAAGGCTCGCGGGGTTTTGCATGCAAGGCGCTCGCCCCCAGAATATCCGTAAAACTTCACGGCACGGCCTCCTCGATCGAGCGATTTGACGGGCCTGGCCCTGTTCCCCCCTTGCGTCGTCTTCTGTTTAGTATGTTATAATATATCGTCGTGATTTTGTAATATTGCAAATAATTCTTAATTGCATATAAGCGAGACGCGACAAACCGCGCCGTCTTGCACGGAACCAGCCGCAAGGCTGAACAGAGAGGAGTGACTATGGGAGTTTTCAAATCTTGGCGGGGCGCCAGCCTGTGCGCGCTGCTGACCGCGCTGGCCGCGCCCGCCATGGCGCAGGATGACGCCAATACCGGCCTGCTGGGGGATATGGGCGGCCTGCGGACCGCCCTGGCGGCATATGGCGTGAGCATCGGCATCAATGACGCGGAAAACCTGCTGGGCAATGTCTCGGGCGGGGTGAAGACCGGCGCCACCATGCAAGGCGTCACCACCATGACCCTGGATGTGGATACCGGTAAGGCCTTCGGCATTCAGGGCGGGACGTTCCATGTCTCCGCCCTGCAAATTCACGGGCAGCAGCTCAGCGCCTCTTATCTGGACAATCTTCAGGCCGCCAACGGCGACGAGGGGGAGAATGCCACCCGCCTATGGGAACTTTGGTACGACCAGGCCACGCCGGACGGAAGGTTCGACATCAAGTTCGGCCAGCAAAGCATCGACAATGAATTCATGGTCAGCGACTATTCCGGCCTGTTCGTGAACACCATGGCCGGCTGGCCGATCATTCCCTCCGTGGATCTCTATGGCGGCGGCCCGGCCTATCCGCTCAGCTCGCTGGGGGTGCGCGGCCAGTTCAAACCCAATGACCATGTCGCCATCCTGGCCGGCGTGTTCGACGACGACCCCGGCGGTGGAGCCTTCGACGACGACCAGCAGGCGCTGGACCCGCGCGGCGGGCGCTTCAACCTGAATAACGGCGCGCTCTGGATCGCCGAGATCCAGTACAGCACCAAGATGTTCGGCCTGCCCGGCACTTATAAATTCGGCGGCTGGTACGATTCCGCGACCTTCCCCGACCAGCTCTACGATTACAACCATCGTGGCAATTACAGCCTTTACGGCGTCGTGGATCAGACCGTCTGGCAGTCTCCCGCCAATGGCAGCCGCACGCTGAACGTGTTTGGGCGCATCATGGGCGCGCCGGGCGATCAGAATTACGTGGATTTCGGCTTCAATGGCGGTGTGACCCTCACCGCGCCCCTGCCTGGCCGTGACAATGACCAGGCAGGGCTGGATTTCGGGGTCGCCCATGTGTCGTCCCGCGCGGCGGATGCCATCGCCGCCGATGGCGGACGCCGCCCCGGCACCGAGACGCTGATCGAGGCCACATACCAAGCCCAGGCCACGCCCTGGCTCGTGCTGCAACCGGATATTCAATATGTCATCAATCCCGGCGGGGGCATCGACGATCCGGACGACACCAGCAAGAAGCTCGGCAACGAGCTGGTGATCGGGCTGAGAGGCATCGTCACGTTCTGAGCCGCCGTTTCATGCGGTCGCGCGAGGGGGAGCCGCTTGCGGTCCCCCTCGTCGCATGCGCGCGCCTCAGTCCGGCAGCAACGAAAGATGCTCGTGCACCGCCAGCCATTTGCCCTTCTGGCGGATGAAGACGATGCTCTCACGCTCATGACAGCTGCTTTCGCCCGCCTTGGTGCGCACACGGGTGAAGGTGCGATGGGTGAACACCGCGCTCTCTCCATAAATTCGCGCATGCTGATGCGTGCTGGTGCATTCCAGCACCGTGAAGCCATCCTCGCGCACCCAGCGGTCATATTCCGCCTCATAGGCAGCGCGGCTTTCCATCACGAAGGGCACGCCGTGAAAGATAAAACGCGCCTCGGGCGTGAAATGGCTGAAATAGCCGTTCCGGTCATTCGCCTCGAACGCGGCGATCAGCGCCGTCGCCACATCGCAAACATCCTGCTGCATTCAAATCCCCGTTATCCGTTCGAGCCTCACCCTAGGTGAGGCGGCGCCAAGAGGGAATTGCCGGGCAAATCAATCCCATGCCCTAGCATTGCGGGACAAACGCCCCGGTGACTTGGGGCGCGGCCATGCCTATGGTCCCGGCATGCCGCCGAGCAACATGAGATACCCCGCCGCCTGGCTCATCGCCGGCCTGATCCTGACGGATGCCTGCCTTTTCGCGCGATCCGGCCTGCGGCTGGCCTGGAAGCCGGCTTTGTCGATCGTGGCCGCCGCCGCGCTGCTCAGCCTGCTGGCCTGGATTTATTCCGGCCCGCGCCGTGCCCCGCGCCTGGCCTTGACCGCGGAGCTGGGGGCGAAGCTGATCCTGTTTTCCGCCGCCGCGGAAACGCTGAACATGCTGCTCGATGCGTGGGCGCCGCTGCCGCTATGGGATTCGCGCCTGGCGGCGCTGGACGCGGCGCTGGGATTTCATTGGCCCGTCCTGGCGGGATGGGTGATGGCGCATCCTCCCATCCGGGATTTACTGTCTTTCGCCTATCTGTCCCTGGGGCCGGAATTCATCGCGCTGCTGCTGCTGCTGAGCCTGTCTGGCCATGCCGGCCCGGCCCGGCGGCTATGGCGCCTGTTCGCCGCCACGGGGCTGCTCACGGTGCTCATCGGCACGGCCATGCCCGCGGCGGGGGCCTTTGTCTGGTTTCACGCGCCCGCCGCCGCCACCACCGCCTATGTACAGCAATATGCCGCGCTGCGCGCCGGCACCTTGCGCACCGTCAATCTCGCCACCGCCCAGGGGCTTGTCTCCTTTCCGTCTTTTCATGCCTGCCTGGCACTTCTGTGCCTGCGGGCGGCGGGCTGTCTGCCCCCGGTCCTGCGCTGGCCCCTTCGCCTGTTGAACATACTGGTCATAGCCGCCTCGCCGACCATGGGCGGGCATTATCTCTCGGATATTCTGGGCGGCCTCGCCCTGGGCGGAGGCGCCCTGCTGGCGGGCCGGACCAGCCTTGCCGCGCGGCCAGCACCCAGCCGCGCCATCGCCGAATAAAACCGGTTTTGCCCAACCCCGCGCGCGGGCCTATCCTGCCCCCATGAGCAAGGATCATGGCTATGAAAAACGGCTCCGCCATTTGCAGATCGAGCTGGTCAAGATGCAACGCCACATCATTGGCGAGGGGCGCAGGCTGCTGGTGATTCTGGAAGGGCGGGACGGTGCCGGCAAGGATGGCACGATCAAACGCATCACCGAGCATCTGTCCCCGCGGGAGACACGGGTGGTGGCGCTGCCCAAACCCTCGGATGTCGAGACCACGCAATGGTATTTCCAGCGTTATGTCCGGCATTTACCCGCCGGCGGGGAGATCGTGCTGTTCAACCGCTCCTGGTATAACCGCGCCGGGGTGGAAAAGGTGATGGGGTTCTGCACCGAGACGCAATATCACGAATTCATGCGCACCGTGCCGGTGTTCGAGATCATGCTGGCCGAGGCCGGGATCACGCTGGTGAAATATTATCTCGACATAGACCGCCAGGAGCAAAAAAAACGGCTGGAAGCGCGCCACCAGGACCCGCTGAAGCAATGGAAGATCAGCCCCATCGACGAGAAGGCGCTGAAACATTTCGACGATTACACCCAGGCCCGCAACGCCATGCTGCTGGGCACGGACAGTGCCGCCGCCCCCTGGCTGGTGGTGCGGGCCGACGACAAGAAGGCCGCGCGCCTGGCCATCATCGCCGATCTGATCACCCGCGTCGATTACCGCGACGCCGCGCGCCATGAAATCGACGGCCAGATCGTCCGCCGGTTCGACGAGGCCTGTCTGAGCAACGGCATGCTGGCAAGTTGACTTTCCCCGCCCCTGCCGCTCATCTCCCCCCATGAGCGACTTCCAGCATGTTCTTTCCGCCATCAGCTTCAACGCGGACGGTCTCGTTGCCGCCATCGCCCAGCAGCACGACACGGGCGAGGTGCTGATGATGGCCTGGATGAATGCCGAGGCGGTGGAAGAGACGCTGCGCGAAAAACGGGTCTGCTATTTTTCCCGCTCGCGCGGGAAGCTCTGGCGCAAGGGCGAAACCTCCGGCCAGGTCCAGGCGCTCATCGAGCTGCGGATCGATTGCGATGGCGACGCGCTGCTCCTGCGGGTGGATCAGACCGGCGTGGCCTGCCATACGGGCCGGCGAAGCTGCTTTTACACCGCCGTGCGGGACGGCCAACTGGTCGAGATCGCAACGCCGCAAGTCCATCCTGACACACTTTACACACAGACTTGATCGAAACAGGACAATTCGGCGAAATAGCCCTGAACAAATAAGCTTCAGGGAAATGTTCCATGTCCGCCAGACCGCCGCGACCGCCCGCCCTGCGCCCATTGCTCGCCGCAGCCATTCTGCTGCTCGGCCTGGGCGCCATCGCCGCCAGCCGCATCGCCTCGGCTGACGGCACGGCCGATTATCCGGCCGCCTCGCTCTCAACCCCCACGGACCAGGCGGCGCTGATCGCGCGCGGCAAATATCTCACCACCGCGGCGGATTGCATGCCCTGCCATACCGGGCCGGGCCGGGCCCCCTTCTCGGGCGGGCTGGTGATGCAAACCCCCTTTGGCGGGCTCTCCACCCCCAATATCACGCCGGACAAGGCAACCGGCATCGGCGATTGGACGGACAAGCAATTTTACGCCGCCTTGCACGATGGCGTCGCTCCGGGACGCGAGTTTCTGGTTTTTCCGAAATATCTTTACCCGGCGATGCCTTATACGTCCTACACCAAGCTGTCCTACCAGGATGTCATGGCGATCAAGGCCTATCTCGACTCCCTGCCGCCGGTCGATGCGCCGCGCATTCCCAATTCGCTGAAATTTCCCTTCAACCAGCGCCCGGTGCTGCTGGGCTGGCGGATGCTCTTCTTCAAATCCGGCCCGATGAAGATGAACCCGTCCTGGGATGAGCAGATGCGAAACGGCGCTTATCTGACCGAGGCGCTGGGCCATTGCGGGGAGTGCCACACACCGCGCAACATCATGCAGGCGAGCATCGCCAGCAAGGCCCTCGCGGGGGGGGCCATCGACAATCTCTACGCCCCCAACATCTCCTCCGACAAAACCTATGGCGTGGGCGGCTGGAGCAAGGCGGATCTCGTCGCGTATCTGCATGACGACGGCAATATGGTGAAAGGCTCGCCCTATGGCGCCATGGGCGACATGACGGATCATTCCACCAGCCAGCTGCCCGTCTCCGACATCGAGGACATGGCCGATTATCTACAGCACGGCACCAAGCCGCAAATCACCCCGCCGGGCCCGGCCATCGCGGACGCGGATGCCTCCATCGCCCGCGGGCAAAAGCTCTATGCCAGCAATTGCGCCGCCTGCCATGGCGCCACCGGGCGCGGCCTGCCGCATTTCGTGCCGAATCTGGCGGGCAATGATTCCATCACCGCCCAGCAGCCTTACAACGTCATCGGCGCGGTGCTGGCCGGGCTGGATAGCTGGGCGCATCCAGGCCCCAAAATGCCCGCCTTCGGCGCGAAACTTTCCGACCAGGAAATCGCCGACATCTCCAATTATGTGCGCACCGCCTGGGGCAACAAGGGCAGCGCCGACACCACCCCGGCCCAGGTGATGAGGCTGCGCGCCGTCGGCGACCTGCCGCCCATCGCCGGCCAGGCGGCCGACAAGCTCGGCTGCCCCCGAATCTCCCCGGCCGGCGGGCCGACCACCGTGGCCGATCCGGGCAAGGGGCTGCTCGATATCTACCAGGGCGCCACGGCGGCCACCCTGCCAAACCGTACCCGTGAACTCATCACCGCCATGCGGGCCAAGAACAGCGCCATCAGCAACGCCGACCTCACCAACACCCTGGTGGCGGCCTATTGCCCGGTGCTGGCCAACAAGCCCGGCATGAGCCTCGCGGACAAGAAAAGCGCGCTGAAGGATTTCATCGCCGCCGCCCAGAAGCTGATCGCCACGCCGTGAGGGGGGCTTGGCAGCCGCGCGCCGGGCGGACATTCTGCCCGGCAAATGAGCATGCCCGCCCCTTCCGGCCTGACGATCGAGACCCTCGGCGGGGCCGCCGCCGAGACCGCCCTGCCCGCCCTGGCCCGGCTGCGGATCGAGGTTTTCCGCGCTTTTCCGTATCTTTACGAGGGCGACGAAGCCTATGAACGGGCGTATCTGCGGACCTATCTGAACGTGCCGGGGGCGGCCATCGTCCTGGCGAAGGATGGCGCGCGAATCGTCGGCGCCGCCACCTGCCTGCCGCTGGCGGCGGAAACGCCGAATGTACGCAAACCCTTTCTCGACGCGGGCATGGATGTCTCCCGCATCTTCTATTTCGGCGAAAGCGTGCTGGACCCGGCCTATCGCGGACGCGGGGTGGGGGTTGCCTTCTTCAAGGCGCGCGAGGCCCAGGCTTCGGGATATGCGCGCAGTTGCTTCTGCGCCGTGCAACGCCCCGCCGACCACCCGCTGCGCCCCAAGACCTACGTGCCGCTGGATGAATTCTGGCGCCATCGCGGCTACCGGCCCCGGGAAGACCTGACCTGTCTCATGTCCTGGAAGGACATTGGCGAACCGGCCGAAACACAAAAACGACTGACATTCTGGATAAAAGATTTATGAAACTCGCCCTTGCCCCGTTTGGCGTCTCGCCGCCCGCCAGTTTCAAGGCCTTCCTGCTGCGCATCGAGCGCCTGGCCGCCGAGGCCGCGCTGGCGGGCGCGGACCTGCTGGCCCTGCCGGAATATGCCGCCATGGTCTGCGCCGGGGCCGAGATCAAATCCCCCGATATCGAGGCCGAGCTGCTCCATGCCGTCGCCAAGGCCGATGAGATACTGGCCGAGCTGGTGGAGATGGCCAAGCGCCACAAGCTCTATATTCTCGGCGGGTCGCTGCCGATGCGCGACGCGGATGGCAAAATCCGCAACCGCGCGCCCTTCATCGCCCCTTCCGGGCGGCTGGAATTCCAGGACAAACAGGCGATGACCCGCTTCGAGGATGAGGAATGGGGGGTTGCGGGCGGGATGGCGCCCAAAGTGTTCGAAACGCCGTTCGGGCGCATCGGCGTTTCGATCTGCTATGATTCCGAGTTTCCCCTGCATATGCGCCCGCAGGTGGCGGCGGGGGCGAAGCTGATCCTGGTGCCGTGCTGCACGGCCTCTCCGGCCGGGTTCAACCGCGTGCGGCTATGCGCGCGCGCGCGCGCCGTGGAAAATCAATGCTATGTCGCCGTCATTCCACTGGTGGGCGAGGCCGCATGGTCGGGCTCCATCGATGTGAATATCGGCCATGCCGCCCTCTTCACCCCTTGCGATGCGGGATTTCCTGACGATGGGGTGGCCGCCGCCGGCGCGCTGAACGAGCCCAGGCTGGTTTTCGCCGAACTGGATTTCGCCGCCATCGACGCGGTGCGGCGGGAAGGAGCCGTGCTGAACCACCGGGACTGGGAGGATGTTGCGCCCGCCCGCGCCGTGCCCCTGGCATGAGCCGGATTTTCATCATCGCCGGAGAGGCCAGCGGCGATGTGCTCGGCTACAGGCTGATGCGGGCCCTGCGCGCCCAGAACCGGGAGGTGCGCTTCTCGGGCATTGGCGGGGCGCGCATGGAGGAAGCCGGGTTGACCTCGCTGTTTCCCATGCAGGAGCTGGCCCTGATGGGCATCGCGGAAATTCTGCCGCGGGTGTTGCATCTGAAAAAGCGCCTCGCCCAGACCATCGAGGCGATCCATGCCGAAAAACCCGATATTCTGCTGACCATCGACAGCCCCGGCTTCACCTTGCGGGTGCTGAAGGCCATCGGCGCGGGCGGGCCGAAACGCGTGCACTATGTCGCCCCGCAGGTCTGGGCCTGGCGGCAGGGGCGCGTGAAGCATTTTCCCGGCTTGTGGGAAGAGTTGCTTTGCCTGCTGCCCTTCGAGCCGGCTTTTTTCGCGCCGCACGGGCTGCACCCGGTATTTACCGGCCATCCGGTTCTGGAATCCGGCGCGGATCAAGGCGATGCGGCGCGCTTTCGCGCCATTCACGGCCTGGCGCCGGACGCCGCGCCGCTGGTGCTGATGCCAGGCTCGCGCATAACGGAAACACGGCGCCTGCTGCCGGTCTTCAAGGATTGCCTGGCGCTGCTGCACCCACGAATGCCCACGCTGGTGCCGGTGGTGGCCGCCGCCGCCGGCATGGCCGATGCCGTGAGCGCGCATGTGGCGGACTGGCCGGTGAAACCCATCATCGTGCAGGATATATCGGCCCGCTACGACGCGTTTGCCGCCGCCCGGGCGGCGCTCACCAAATCCGGCACCTCGACGCTGGAACTCGCCATGGCGGGCGTGCCCATGGCCGTCACCTACCGGGTGAACCCGGTTTCGGCCGCCATCGGCCGGCGGCTGATCAAGGTTCCCCACGTGGCCATGATCAATCTGCTGGCGGGCCGGGCGCTGGTGCCGGAATTGCTGCAGGAGGATTGCCGGGCGGACAGGCTGGCGGACACGATGCTCGCCCTGCTGCGCGACCCCGCCCAGGCGGCGGCCCAGCGCGCCGGATTCGCCCAGGCGCTGGCCAGCCTGCGCGCGCCGGAGGGCGCCCCATCCGAAGCGGCGGCGAAGGCTGTTTTACAGCTGCTTTGAGCCCCCCTGACCGGATTGCCTGAAATTGCAAACCATTTGTTAACAACTTCCTGGTTCATTTCCATCCATGAAGTGAATTCCAGAGGAGTTGCTCATGAGCATCAGCCCCATCAGCCTTTCTTCCGTCAGCGCCAGCAGCGCCTCAAGCGCGGCCCTGAGCAGCAACAGCAGCAGCAGCAGTGCCAGTAGCAGCAGCGCAAGCAGCAGTACATCGAGTACATCGGGCGACACGACCACCGTCACCACGGAAGCGGACGGTGCCACCGTTACCACGGTGCGCGACAAGAACGACCAGATCGTCTCCATCACCACCACCCCGCCCACACATACGCCGGCTTCCGCCAGCAGCGCCAATGGCAGCGCCAGCGCGGCCAGCTCCTCCAGCGGCTCCGGCATCGACGTGACGGCCTGAAACGACACAGCCCCGGAAATGCTCCGGGGCTGCGTAGAGAGACACATCACCTTGCCCCCGCGATGGAAGGCCCCCACGATGGAAGGCCCTCGCGAGGGGAGTAAGGCCAGAAGGCCAGAGAATATTGGCGCTTATTTCTGCGCCGCCAGCGCCGCTTCCATCGCCGCCACGGCGGAGAGATTGATGAGGCCGCGCGCCGTGGTGCTGGGCACCGCGATATGCAGCGGTTTTTCCAACCCCAGCAGCATCGGCCCGACGGTCACCGCCTCGCCGGTCGCCTTCACCAGATTATAAGCGATATTGGCCGAATCGATGTTGGGGAAGATCAACAGATTCGCCGTGCCGCTCAATGTGGAATCCGGCAATGCGTGCAGGCGGATCTGCTCGGCCAGCGCCGCATCGGCGTGCATCTCGCCATCCACCTCCAGATTCGGGTTCAACTCACGGATCAACCGCAATGCCTTCCGCATCTTTTTGGCGGAGGGCGAGTTGGAGGCGCCGAAATTGGAATGGGAGAGCAACGCCACTTTCGGCGTCATGCCGAAATGGCGCACCGTCTCGGCCGCCATCAGCGTCATCTCCGCGATCTCCTCGCAGGTCGGGTCGGTATTGACGTGCGTGTCGCAGAAGAAGAGCGGGCCAGCCTGCAGGATCAACGCCGTCATCGTATAGACGCGCCCGGAGCTGGATTTACGCGGCACGATCGGCAGAGCGTACTGGAACTGGCGCCACCAATCGCCGGTGCCGCCACATAGCGCGGCGTCCGCCTCGCCCTGCTCCAGCAGCATGGAGGCGGTCACGGTGGGGCGCTTGCGGATATGGCGGGCCGCCGCGTCGGGTGGCGTGCCGCGCCGCCCGACGCGCTTGGAATACGCCGCCAGCAGCCTTTCATATAGAGCCTCGTCGCGGTCCAGATCGATGACCTGCACATCCGTGCCGATTTTGAGCCGCAACCCCAGCGACTGGATCTTGGCCGCCACCGCCTCGGTCTTGCCGAGCAGAAGAGGCCTGGCCATGCCGTCATCCACCACGCTTTGCACCGCGCGCAGCGTGCGTTCATCCTCACCCTCGGCATAGATGATGCGGGGGCGGGCCTTGCGCGCCACTTCGATGACCGGGCGCAGCAACTGGCCGGAACGGAACACGAACCGCTCCAGCTCATGCATATACGCTTCGAAATCGGCGATCGGCTTGCGGGCCACGCCTTCATCCATCGCCGCCTGCGCCACGGCGGGGGCGACATGCAGGATCAGGCGCGGGTCGAACGGCTTGGGAATGATGTAATCCTGCCCGAAGACCGGCGCCTGCCCGCCATAGGCGGCGGCCACGGTGTCGGACGCCTCGACATGGGTCAGATTGGCGATGGCGCGCACGGCCGCCAGCTTCATCCCCTCGGTGATCGCGGTGGCGCGCACATCCAGCGCGCCGCGAAAGATGAAGGGAAAGCACAGGACATTATTGACCTGGTTGGGAAAATCCGAGCGGCCTGTCGCCACGATCGCGTCCGGGCGGGCGCGCTGGACGATGTCGGGCATGATTTCCGGCTCCGGATTGGCCAGCGCCAGGATCAGCGGGTTTGGCCCGAACAGGGGCAGCCACTCTTCCTTCAAAACCCGTGGGGCCGACAGGCCCAGGAAAATATCCGCCCCTGGCAGAACCTCCGGCAGGGTGCGCGCGTCGGTCTCACGCGCGACGTCCACCAGGGTCGGGTCCAGATTGGGGCGACCCTTGTAAACAACACCTTCCTTGTCGGTCATGGTGATGTTCTCGGGGCGCGCGCCGAGCGCCTTGAGGATGTTCACGCAGGACAAGGCCGCCGCCCCGGCGCCCGAGGTGACGATCTTCACCTCCTCGATCTTCTTGTTCTGCACGATCATCGTGTTCAGCACCGCGGCCCCGACGATGATGGCGGTGCCGTGCTGATCGTCGTGGAAGACGGGAATGTTCATCTTGGCGCGCAGGGTCTGCTCGATCTTGAAGCATTCCGGCGCCTTGATGTCTTCGAGATTGATACCGCCGAAGCTGGGTTCGAGGCGGGCCACGGTCTCGATGAACTTATCCGGATCCGGCTCGTTCACCTCGATATCGAAGCTGTCGATGCCGGCGAACTTCTTGAACAGGACGGCCTTGCCCTCCATCACCGGCTTGCCGGCCAGCGCGCCGATATTGCCCAGCCCCAACACCGCCGTGCCGTTGGTGATGACCGCGACGAGATTGGCGCGGGAGGTCAGGTCGAAAGAGGCATCGGGGTCGGCGACGATCGCATCGCAGGCGGCGGCCACGCCGGGCGAATAAGCCAAGGCGAGATCGCGGGAGGTTTCCATGCGCTTGGTCGCGACGATGGCAAGTTTCCCCGGCCGGGGAGAGCGATGGTAATCCAGCGCGGCCTTGCGTAAACCCTCATCCATGTTTCTGTTCATCCTCCCGGAATCAATAACCAAGAGGTTCATGGCGCAATGGCGGCGGCGAGGCAACAGGCCCCGCCATGCGATTTCCGAAGGAGAGAGATTGGTGCGGTCGAGAAGACTCGAACTTCCACGAGGTTTCCCCCACAAGCACCTCAAGCTTGCGCGTCTACCATTCCGCCACGACCGCATCGAGGCCGGGAGCCTATAGACTATGATCCCGGGGCCTGCAACAGGGGAAACCATGAAGCAAAACCAACCGGCCTGGGAGATTTCCCCTGGCCTGACCGACTACGAAAGCGCGTTGGCGCACATGCGCGCGCGCGTGGAGGCGATCCACGCCGGGGAGGCCGCGGAGCTGGTTTGGCTCGTCCAGCACCCGCCGCTTTATACGCAAGGCACCTCCGCCAAGCCGGAAGATTTGCAGGACGCAACCCGCTTTCCCACCTACAAGGCCGGACGCGGCGGGCAATGGACGTATCATGGCCCCGGCCAGCGCGTGGCCTATGTGATGCTGGATCTCTCCCGCCCGCATGGGAGCGTTCCGGCGCGGGATGTGCGCGGCTATGTGGCCGGGCTGGAGCATTGGGTCATCGAGACGCTGAGGGCATTCGGCGTGAAGGGCGAGATCCGCGAGGGGCGCGTGGGGATCTGGGTCGTCCGGCCGGATGGGCGGGAGGAGAAGATCGGCGCCATCGGGGTGCGGGTCTCGCACTGGGTCAGCTGGCATGGGCTGGCCCTGAACGTGGCGCCGGAGCTTTCCCACTTTACCGGCATTGTGCCTTGCGGCATCAGCGAACATGGCGTGACCAGCCTTCAGGCCCTGGGCGTGAAGGCCAGCATGGCGGATGTGGATGCGGCGCTGCGACACAATTGGAGCAAGATTTTCGGATGAAGATTTTCGTCTATGGCACGCTGACAGACCAGGAGGCTTTTGGCCGTTGCGCGGGCCGGCCGGTCAGGCATGCTCCCCAGCCCGCGCGGCTGCATGGCTTCACCCGCGTGCTGCTGCGCGGGGCGCGCTACCCCACGCTGCGCCGCGCCCCCGGAAACCACGTGCCCGGCATGGTGATCCGGGTCAATGCGGACATGCTGGTCAGGCTCCGCAATTACGAATCGGTCCGCTATCGGCTGGTGCATGTGACATTGCAGGGGCAGACGGGCCTGGAACGGGCGCGCGTGTTTGTCGGCGATGCCCCCACCCGCATCCTGTGGTCGCCGGATGAGCGGCTGATGACGCTGCGCTCCAGAAGCTTCTAATATCCGCGTTCCAGCTTCCCGCCGCCCGACAAGCCTTGGCCGGGGCCTTGCCTTGCGCGACAGCGACCTTGCGCGAAAATTGCCTTGCGCGAAAATCGTTTCATAATCGACGAAACCCTGAGGAAGGCCGACCATGGACGCTGAAACGCTGCGCGCTATCCAGGCGCCGCTGAAACAACATTACCGGGACAACCCCGCCCAGGCCCTGGTGCCCGCGCGGGCGGAAGCGCTGATCGACCAGGAACACCTCACCTGCCGGCTCTCTGGCCCGCGCCATGAATATTCCGGCCTGCATCCGGCGGCGGGCGGGCCCGCCGGACAGGCCTGTTCGGCGGATATGCTGCTTGAATCCCTGGTTGCCTGCGCGGGGGTCACGCTGGCCGCCGTGGCCACCTCCATGGGGGTGGTGCTGCGCCATGGCCGTGTCGTGGCGGATTCATCCTGGGACGCGCGCGGCACGCTGGCCATCGACCGCGCGGTGCCGATCGGACTTGGGCCCATCAGCCTGTGCTTTGAACTCGACACGGACGCGGACGCGGCAACGCTCGCCCGGCTGCTCAAAAGCACGGAGCGCTATTGCGTGATTTTTCAAACCCTCGCGGCGGCGCCCACCTGCACGGCGCGGGCGGTGAAACACCCGCAATAGGCCGCGTCAAACGCTGGCATGACGGGTGGCGCGCACTATATGAACGGCATGAAACTTTCCGTGCTCGATCAGTCCCCCATTCGCACCAACGCATCGCCCGATGCGTCGATCCGCGAATCGATCGTTCTGGCCCAGGCCTGCGAGGCGTTCGGCTATCATCGCTATTGGCTCTCCGAGCATCACAGCTCCGGCTCGGTGGCGGGGTCGGCTCCGGAAATTCTGGCCGCCGCCATCGCCGCCAGCACCCGGCGCATCCGCGTGGGGGCGGCGGGGATCATGCTGCCGCATTACGCGGCCCTGAAAGTGGCGGAACAATTCCGGGTGCTGGAAGCCATCGCCCCCGGGCGGATCGATCTGGGGCTGGGGCGCGCGCCCGGCTCGGATGGCCGCACCGCCCTGGCGCTGAACCCCAATGCCCACACGGCGGCGGACATGTTCCCCGCCCAGGTGCGCGACGTGGCGGCCTGGGTCAGCGGCTCCCCCTTGCCGGCGGACCACCCGTTCCGCACCATCATCGCCGAGCCACGCGGCCCGCACGCGCCGGAAATCTGGATTCTCGGCAGCTCCAATTACGGCGCCCAGCTCGCCGCCTGGTTCGGCCTGCCTTATGCCTTCGCTTATTTCTTCTCGGATGGCGCCGGCGCCAGCGAAGCCCTGCACGCCTACCACACGCAGTTCCGCCAGCCCGAGCCGGCCGAGGCGCAGAAACGCGCCGCCGTGACCGTGTTCGCGCTGGCCTGCGAAACCGAGGAGGAAGCGAATTACTGGGCCAAATCGCGCGGTGCCTTCTGGGCCATGCGCAATCGCGGCCACTATATCCCCCTGCCCTCGCCGGAGGAGGCGGAACAGTTCGATTTTTCCGAAACCGAAAAAGCGCAAATGCAAATCTCCCTGCAACGCAATTTCATCGGCGCCGCGCCCCGCGTGGCCGAACGGCTGCGCGAGCTGGAACGGGAACTGCAACTCGATGAGATCGCCATCACCACCGCGGTTTACGATCCCGCGGTCAGAACGAAATCTTATGAGCTTCTGGCAAGAGAATTCGGAATGATCTGAGCGGAGCATCACCGCCCCCGCCATGACGAAAATCTTTATGTTTTGAAATATTCAAGATTTTGGCTTGAAGATTTAAAACACAATCCCGACATCGCGACTCATGCCGCCCGCAACATGACGCGGCTGCATTCAAAACCACGAGGATGTTAGGCAATGGTTTCAAAAATCAGGCTAATCTTCGGGATGGCGGCGATACTGTGCATCGGCGCGGGTCTGACCGCCTGCCACACCACGGCCGGGCTCGGGCAAGATATGTCCCAGGGCGGGCACGCGCTGACCAACAGCGCCAATGCCAACGCGCCGAAATCACCCAGCCCTTAAGATGGCCGAAGCCGCGTCGACCGGACGCGGGGCTGTCACTCAACGTCAACAACCAAAACGTCACCAACCAAGGAGATCGAGCATGGACAAGGATCGCATCGAAGGCGCCCTGAAGCAGGCCAAGGGCAATCTGAAGGAAATGGCCGGCAAGATGACCGGCGACACCAAGCTGCAAACCGAAGGCAAGGCCGACAAGGTGGAAGGCAAGGTACAAAACGCCATTGGCGGCATGAAGGACGCGGTGAAGAAGCACTGAGCGGCCACGCAAACCGCGAAGGGCGGCGGGGGCAACCTCGCCGCCCTTTTTTTCATGCGCGCATCTGGTCCAGCGCCCGCTGCAATATTTCCGCCGCCGCCAGCTTGTCCACGATCTCGGCCCGGCGCGCGCGGCTCACCCCCGCCGAGATCAGTCTTTCATGTGTCTCGGCGGTGGAATAGCTTTCATCCACCATCGCCACCGGCAGGCCCGTGGCCTCACCGATGCCGTGCGCCCAGTCCCGCGCCGCCTGGGCGCGCGGCCCCAGCTTCTGCCCGTCATCCAAGGGCAGGCCGACAATCAGCCCCCCAACCCCCTCGCGCGCGACGATGGCCGCCAGCTCGGCGGCGTTCTGCTTCATCCTGGCGCGGGTGAGCGTGGTGTAGGGGCTGGCCACGCTCCGGTTCACATCGGAGAGCGCCACCCCGATCCGCTTGGAGCCGGGGTCCAGCCCCAGGAGCCGCGCGCCGGGGGCAATATGGGTCAAAAATTCGGGCAGGTTGTAGAGCGCCATGCCCGCCTGTATGGTCCGCCCGGATTTTTTAGCCAAGGGATTTGGGTATGTCGCTGGACGCCGCAACGGTACGCCGGATTGCGAAACTGGCCCGTATAAGGGTGAATGAGGAAGAGGTTTCCACCCTCCAGAACGAGCTGAACGCCATTCTGGGCTATGTGGAGCAACTCGCCGAGGTGAATGTGGAGGGGGTGGAGCCGCTCTCCGGCGGCGCGCAAATGGCGCTGCGCCAGCGTGAGGACAAGCTCACCGACGGGGATATGGCGGAGAAAATCCTGGCCAACGCGCCGGACCGTATTGGAAACTTCTTTGCCGTGCCGAAAGTGGTGGAATGAGCATTTTTGATTTGAGTGTCGCCGGGGCCGCCAAGGCGCTGAAAGCGAAAGACATTTCAGCCGTGGAGCTGACCACGGCCTATAATGGGGCGGTGGCGGCGCTGAATCCGCGCCTGAACGCCTATATCACCACCACGCCGGAGCTGGCGCTGGAGCAGGCCAAGGCGGCGGATGCCCGTATCGCGGATGGCAGCGCCACGCCGCTGACCGGCATCCCCATCGCCATGAAGGATCTGTTCTGCACCGAGGGGGTGCGCACCACGGCGGCCAGCAGAATCCTGGAGCCCTTCATCCCGCCTTATGAGAGCACGGTCTCGGCCAAGCTGAAGGCGGCGGGCGCGGTGATGCTGGGCAAGGCCAATCTGGACGAGTTCGCCATGGGCTCCTCCAACATCACCTCCTTCCATGGCTCGGTCGAGAATCCCTGGAAGCGCCAGGGCTCGGACGCCAAGCTGGTGCCGGGCGGCTCCTCCGGCGGCTCCGCCGCCGCCGTGGCCGCGCGCATGGCCCTGGCCGCCACGGGCACGGATACGGGCGGCTCCATCCGCCAGCCCGCCGCCTTCACGGGCCTGGCCGGCATCAAGCCCACCTATGGGCGCTGCTCGCGCTGGGGCGTGGTGGCCTTCGCCTCCTCGCTGGACCAGCCCGGCCCGATGGCCCGCGATGTGGAAGACAACGCCCTGCTGCTGAATGCCATGGCGGGGTTCGACGCGAAGGATTCCACCTCCGCCGAGCGCGCGGTGCCGGATTTCACCGCCGCCCTGAACCGTGGCGTGAAGGGCATGAAAATCGGCATTCCCGCCGAATACCGGCTGGAGGGCACCAACCCCGAGATTCTGGCGCTGTGGGACAAGGGCATCGAATGGCTGAGGGCGCAGGGCGCGGAGATTATCGACATCTCCCTCCCCCACACCAAATACGGCCTGCCGGTGTATTATATCGTCGCCCCGGCCGAGGCATCCTCCAACCTCGCCCGCTATGACGGCGTGCGGTTTGGCAAGCGCGTGGATGGCGAGGACCTCATCGACCTTTACGAACGCACCCGCGCCGAAGGGTTCGGGGCCGAGGTGAAGCGGCGCATCATGATCGGCACCTATGTGCTGAGCCATGGCTATTACGATGCCTATTATCTGAAGGCGCAGAAGGTGCGGAATTTGATCCTGAAGGATTTCACCGACGCCTTCTCCACGGTCGACGCCATCCTCACCCCCACCGCGCCCTCTCCCGCCTTCGCGCACGGAGAGAAGATGGACGATCCGGTGACGATGTATCTCAACGACGTGTTCACCGTGCCCGCCTCGCTGGCTGGTGTGCCCGCCATGAGCGTGCCGGCCGGGCTCTCCGCCGAAGGGCTGCCGCTTGGCCTGCAAATCATCGGCAAGCATTTTGACGAGGAAACGGTGTTCGCGGTCTCGGCCGCCATCGAAAACGCGGCGGGCTTTTCGGCCCTGCCTGAAGTGCGAGCGAAATAATGGCTTATACGCTGGAAGGGCGCACCGGCGCCTGGGAAGTCGTGGTCGGGCTGGAAGTGCACGCCCAGGTGATTTCCGAATCAAAGCTATTCTCCGGAGCCTCGGCCACCTATGGCGGCGCGCCGAATGAGCATGTGTCCTTCATCGATGCCGGGTTCCCCGGCATGCTGCCGGTCATCAACAAGGAATGCGTGGCCCAGGCCGTGCGCACCGGGTTGGGGCTGAAGGCGCGGATCAATCTGTTCTCGCGCTTCGACCGCAAGAATTATTTCTACGCGGATCTGCCGCAAGGCTATCAGATCAGCCAGTTCGCGCACCCGATCGTCGGCACCGGCACTGTCGAGATCGAGTTGCAGGACGGCACGATCAAGCAGATCGGCATCACCAGGCTGCATCTGGAGCAGGATGCGGGCAAGTCGATGCATGACCAGCATCCGAGCAAATCGGTCATCGATCTCAACCGCGCGGGCGTGGGGCTGATGGAAATCGTCTCCGAGCCGGATATACGCTCCCCCGAGGAGGCCGGGGCGTATCTGCGCAAGATCCGCCAGATCGTGCGCTATCTCGGCACCTGCGACGGCAATATGGAGGAAGGCTCCATGCGCGCGGACGTGAACGTGTCCGTGCGCAAGACAGGCGAGGCTTTCCGCACGCGCTGCGAGATCAAGAACGTCAATTCCGTGCGCTTTGTGATGCATGCGGTGGAGGCCGAGGCGCTGCGCCAGATCGAGGTCTGGGAATCCGGCGGTGAGGTGGTGCAGGAAACCCGGCTTTACGACCCCTCCAAGGGGGAAACACGCTCCATGCGCTCCAAGGAGGACGCGCATGATTACCGCTATTTCCCCGAGCCGGACCTGTTGCCGCTGATCCTGGAGCAGGACTGGGTGGATGGGCTGAAAGCCAGGCTGCCCGAACTGCCGGACGAAAAGCGCGCGCGCTTCTGCGCCGAATACGCCATTCCCTTCTACGATGCGGGCGTGCTGGTGGCCGACCAGGCGACGGCGGATTTTTATGAATCCGTGGCCAAGGGACGCGACGGCAAGCTGACCGCCAACTGGATGTCCGGCGATTTCTTCGCCGCCATGAACCGCACCGGCAAGAGCATCGAGAACCCGCCCGTTTCGGCCAAGGATCTCGGCGCGCTTCTGGACCTCATCACCGACAAGACCATCAATGGCCGCATCGCCAAGGACGTGTTCGAGGCGATGGTGGAAACCGGCAAGGCGCCCGGCGCCATCGTCGAGGAAAAGGGGCTGCGCCAGGTGACGGACACGGGGGCCATCGACACCGCCGTGACCAAGGTTTTGGCGGACAACCAGGACAAGGTGGCCGAATACAAGGCCGGCAAGGAGAAATTATTCGGCTTCTTCGTCGGCCAGGTGATGAAGGCCATGCAGGGCAAGGGCAACCCGGCCCTGGTGAACGAGGCCGTGAAAAAGCAGCTCGGCTGAGAAACTCATGGCTGACGCGCAACATTGCGCGGCTCAGCTTGACCAGGATCAAACCCCGCCCTCACGGGCGGGGTTTATTCATGCCCGCCATGATGAAAACCCTGCCGCTCGAAAAGGTCTATCAATTCATCGAACCCGGCCCGGTGGTTCTGCTGACCACCCAGGCCCCGGGGGCGAAGCCGAATGTCATGACCATGTCCTGGCATATGATGCTGGATTTCGAGCCGCCGCTCATTGGCTGCGTGGTGGCGCAAGGCAATTACAGTTTCGCGGCGCTGAAGAAGACCAAGCAATGCGTGCTCGCCGTGCCGCCCGCGGAACTGGCCAAGACCGTTACCGATATTGGCAATTGCACGGGTGGGGACACGGACAAGTTCGCCACATTCGACCTCACCCCCCTGCCCGCCTCGCATGTCGAGGCGCCGCTGATCGGCGAGGCGATCGTGAATCTGGAATGCAGGGTGAAGGACGCGAAGATGGTGAGCCGCTATAATCTCTTCGTGCTGGAATGCGTGAAGGCCTGGGAAAACCCCAAGCTCAAGGACGCCCCGATGCTGCATCACCGGGGCTATGGGCATTTTTCCGTGGATGGCGAACACATCCACATGAAATCGAAAATGCGATAGACAATCCGGCCTCAGGCGAGCGATGGGAGATTATCCCGGGCTGGCTGGGCGGGCACGGGCCATTGCGCGAGGGCGCCGCGCGCACCCCCTGCGGTTAGGCGGGTTTCATCTCTTTGTGGTGAAGCCGTGATGTATGCGGGGGGCAACCAAAGTCCGCATCCTCAAATATCGTCGAATGAGGTGATGAGCTGCGACGCATCCGGTGGATCGTAGCCCATGAATATGGTTTTTGAATTCTGCGGGTCCATGCCCTGAGACCGCAACACCGCGCTGTTCATCATGAGCCATTTGCCCTCATGCTTCACGGCGATAATATAATGCTCATACAAAGTTACGAACTTCCTGGGGTGGCTGAGTTGCGTCGTCAACTGCAACTGGTAGGCCCCCGTGGGCTCTCCGGCATAATCGGCGAAGCCAATTCTACAGACTATATCGCCCTTCATGCTTTCCGCGGGAAGCTTGGCGATGCTGCAGGAATTTTTGTCATGATGAAACCGGAACATATTGTTCTCGCGGCGCGTCACGACCGTCGAGCATCCATTCATGCCGCCGGTCAGCACAATCGTTCCATCCGGCTGGCCCACCGGCACATCGCAGATGCCAACGCTGTCGCCAAAGGTGATATATGGATAATACCAGTCGCCGCCCGAGGTCGCGGTCACGCCCAGCCGGTAAATATTATCATTGAGCTGAGTGCAGGTGACGGTGCATGGGCCACCGGTCTTGCCGATTGTATAAACTTCCGGTTCGACCACGAATCTATAGCGTTCCATGGTCGATTGCGGATTGACCCGCAAAAGCTCAACGACCGCACTGCTAACCGAAGCCGACATCTTTCCTCCCCCAGCTCTATCGCAAGGCGCCAAGGCAAGGACCGATTGACCGCTCCCCCTTCCACCCGGTGAGGAAGGGGCCTTCAAAACAAAATCTTGTCAATCGTTTTCAATGAACAACAGACGCTGAGCATCCAACAATTCGTTACCCGGATATTGCCCGGTCAGTCGAATTTCGGAATCAACCCGCTCGCCTCGGCCATCGCCCGGCTTTCGGCGATCGACCGGCTCACCATCAGCGCCGCCGCCAGGGCCTGCTTACCCGCCAGCCCGTCCACCACCACCTTCGCCCCATCCAGGCAGGCGGCGAAAAACGCCTCGTGCTCGGCCGACAACGCGTCATGGTCCTGCCAGCCCGCCTGTTCGATGCCAAATTCCGGAAATCCCGGCACCTTGGTGCCGATGCCGCGCCCCACCAGCGTGAGTTTCCGGGCGGAGAAATCCACGGTCAGATAACCGGTCTGGGAAAAGATCCGCATCTTGCGCTCGGTCTTCAAGGAGATACGGCTGGCCGTGATCGTCGCCACGGCGCCGCTCGCGAAGCGGATGCGGGCATTGGCGATGTCGTCGAGGGCACTGGCGACGGGCGCGCCGACCGCATCCACGCTCACCACCTCGGAATCCGCCAAGGTCAAGATCAGGTCGAGATCGTGGATCATCAGGTCGAGAATGACCGAAACATCCGTGCCGCGCGGCTTGAAGGGGGCAATGCGCACCGCCTCGATATAAAGCGGGCGGCCCATGCGCGAGGACAATGCCCCATGCGCGGCGGAAAACCGCTCCAGATGCCCGACTTGCAGCACCACTCCGGCCTGACGCGCCAGCCCGATCAGCTCATCCGCCTGGTCCAAGGTCGCGGCGATGGGCTTTTCCACCAGCACATGCTTGCCCGCCCGCAGCGCCCGGGCCGCATGCTCGTAATGAAACTCCGCCGGGGCGGCAATGATCACCGCATCGGCTCCGGCCAGGATCTCCTCCACGGTTTTCACCGGGCAGCCCGCTTCCCAGGCGACCTCCTTCGCGCGGGCCGGATTCGGATCCGCCAGCCCAATGAACCGCGCACGGGCCGCGCCCGCCAGTTTCAACGCATGGTAGCGGCCAAAATGCCCCGCCCCGATCAAGCCCACCTGCAAACGCTCGCTCATGTCTTTAGCGCTCTATTCCGCTCCGGGGTTGCGCGCAACGCCATGGCCCGCCATACGGCAAGCGGTTTGGCATTTTTCGGAGCCCGTGTTGCTTTATTTCAGCCGTGCGAAGACTTTCGGTATCCTGCTCGTCTGCGCGCTGGGGATATTGCTCAGCCTGCCCAATCTCTGGGCCAGGCCGGGCTGGTGGCCCAGCTTCATGCCCTGGAGTCAGGTGCATCTGGGGTTGGACCTCAAGGGCGGTTCCTATTTGCTGCTCCAGATCGACACCAAGGCCATCCAGAAGCAGGATCTGGACAGTCTGGTCGGCCAAGCGCGGCAGACGCTCATCAAGGCCGGGCTCGGCTACAAGGACCTGCACGCGGATCTGACCACCCATAAGGTGACGCTGACACCGCTGGATGGCCAGGCCGACCAGGCCCTGAAGGCGCTGCGGGGGCTGATCACCTATCAACCCAACTCCCCCACCCCGAGTCTGGCCGTGGCGCAACAGCCGGACGGCTCCATCGCCCTTTCCATTCCCACTCAGACGCAGACCCAGCGCGACACCCAGGCGGTGGATCAGGCGATCACCATCATCCAGCGCCGTATCGACGGCTCCGGTGTGCTGAACCCCGTCATCCAGCGCCAGGGTTCCGACCAGATCGTGGTTCAGCTTCCCGGCATCTCGGACCCCGAGCATGTGAAGAAACTGATCGGCACCACCGCGCATATGACCTTTCAGATGGTCGATTCCTCCGCCGTACCCGGTCAGCCCGCCCCTCTGGGCGATGAGTGGCTGCCAATGTCCAACGACCCGCGGCAGAAACTCGCGGTGCTGACCAATGTGGCCGTGGATGGCGCCAGCCTGCAAAACGCCCAGGCCAGCACCGACCCGCAAACCGGCCAATGGGTGGTGAATTTCACGCTCAATGCCGTCGGCGCCCGCGAGTTCGCCGACACCACGACCGAGAATGTCGGCAAGCTCTTCGCCATCGTGCTGGATGGCAAGATCATCGAGGCGCCGGTCATCCGCGAGCCGATCACCGGCGGGTCGGGTCAGATCTCCGGCAATTTCACCGCCCAATCGGCCACCGACCTGGCGTTGCTGCTGCGCGCGGGCGCCCTGCCAGCCCCCTTGAACATCGTGGAAGAACAGAGCGTGGGGCCAGAGCTCGGGGCGGACGCCATCCGCGCCGGCGCCATTTCGCTCGCCGTCGGCTTCCTGCTGGTGCTGTTCTTCATGGCGCTGTTCTACGGGTTGTTCGGCTGGTTCGCGAATATCGCGCTGATCGCCAATCTCGTGCTGATGCTGGCCATCCTCTCGGCGATGGGCGCCACGCTCACCCTGCCCGGCATGGCTGGCATCCTGCTGACGCTAGGCATGGCGGTGGATGCGAACATCCTGATCAATGAGCGTGTGCGCGAGGAGGTGAAGAACGGCCGCAAGCCGCTGGCCGCCCTGGAGGCCGGTTATAAGCGCGCCTATGGCACCATCATCGACTCCAACGTGACCACGCTGCTGGCGCATATCACCTTGTTCACCTTCGGCTCGCCGCCGGTGCGGGGCTTCGCCGTTACCATCTGTGCCGGCATCATCACCACCATGTTCACCGCCACGGTGCTGGTGCGCCTCATCACCTCGCGCTGGTATGCCGCGCGCCGTCCCGCCTCTCTGCCCGTCTAGGAGCGATCATGTTTTATAAACCGGCATTCCGCTTCGTCCCGGACGGAACGAAAATCCGTTTCATGAATGGCCGTTTCGCGGGGCTCATCGTCTCCGCGATCCTGTCCGTGACATCGATCGTCCTGTTCTTCCATCCCGGCCTGAACATGGGGCTGGATTTCAGGGGTGGCGTGGTCCTACAGGTTCAGACCCCGCAAAAGGCGGATTTTCCGGCCCTGCGCGCGGCACTGGCCGGTGCGGGGCTCAACGACGCGGCGCTGCAATCGGTGGGCAGCCAGGGTAATCAGGTGCGGATCAGCCTGGAAAGCCGGGACAGCGCCGCCGCCACCCAGACCGCCATCGGCAAGGTGCAGGAGGCGCTGAGCAAGGCCGCCCCCGGCGCCAAGATCCAATCCACCCAGGCTGTCGGCGCCTCGGTATCGGACCAGCTTTTCGTACAGGGCCTGGAGGCGCTCGGCCTCTCCTTCCTGATGATCCTGATCTATATCTGGTTCCGGTTTGAATGGCAGTTCGCCGTCGGCGCGGTGGCCACGCTGCTCCTGGACACCACCAAGGCCATCGGGTTCATGGTCATTACCCGCATCCCGTTCGATCTGGTGACCATCGCGGCGATTCTCACCATCATCGGCTATTCGACCAACGACAAGGTGGTGGTCTATGACCGGGTCCGGGAAAATCTCCGCAAATACAAAACCATGAATTTGCGCGAGTTGATCGACCTTTCGATCAACGAGACGTTGAACCGTACGCTCGGCACCTCCGGCACCGTGTTCCTGGCCGCCTTGCCGCTCGCCTTGTTCGGCGGCTCAGCACTCTCCGGCTTTGCCTGGATCATGTTGTTCGGCATCGTGGTCGGCACCTCCTCCTCCATCTTCATCGCGGCCCCCATCCTGCTCTTCCTGGGCGAGCACCGCCTGCGCCGTTCCGCCGCCGCGCCGAAAAAACCAAATGAAAAGAAAGCGTAAAACCATGAAACGGGTTTGCCGCGCGCGGTGATCTTATCGCTAACAGGCTGATTTTTCTGTCGCATCCTCCAAACAAAGCTGTTACACCAAGGCTTGTGAGATTTTGGAACAAATCGCGGCAATTTAGACAATGCACATGAAGGCGCCCGCATCGGAACTCGCCGCCACGCTATGTCTGCATTATCAACCCATCGTCCGCCTGGACGATGGCGCGTTGTGCCATGTGGAGGTTCTGGCCAGAACCACCGCCGATAACGGGCATTTGCTGGGCCCGCAAACCATCGTGGCGGCCATGGGCAGCGCCGACCAGGCTTTGCGCCTGACCAGCGCGATCATGGATCTCGCTTTGTCGGAATATCGCCTGCACGGCCTTGCCGCCCACCGCCTGACATTGGCTTTCAATCTCCCGCTCAACCTGCTGCTGAACCCAGACACGCCGGACTGGATCGAGACATTGCGCGCCAAGCACGGCCTGCCCGTGGAACATTTGCGATTCGAACTGACGGAGACCGAGCCGGTGCGCGACCTGGAACTGGCGGCGGCGGGTATCGCCGGGCTGCGCCGGGCCGGGTATCTGCTGGCTCTCGACGATATTGTGCCCACCACGCCGCTTCTGAGCGCGTTGATGCAGACATCCCTCGGCGCGGTGAAGCTGGACCGTTCCGTGATCCTGGATGAAAGCCCGGACTCGCAGGCCTTTATCCGCGAGATCACCCGCCGCGCCACGGCCAACGGACAGGATATTGTGGCCGAGGGCATCGAAACCCCCGCGCAGCTCTGCCAGATGCGCGACCAAGGCGTCAGCCATGGCCAGGGATTTTTATTGTCCCCGCCGCTGGCGGTGGACGGGTTGGCGGCGTGGCTGGCGGCCCGGCCCGCCAAAACCGAGACAAGCATGTGAAGACGTTCATCCGGTTCAGATGGCATCTGACCGGAATGGCGCTTTACTATCCTGAATCTGCGACCCTTCGGATTTCAGGGGCGGGGCTTTAATGCGATGAAGCCGCCCGGGCCCGCAGCCCGAAGCGCCGCACGCCATCCGCCCGCAAGCCCGAGACACGCCCGCGCCAAGCCTTGTTATGCTCGGCCATGGCGGCCAGGGCCAGATTGTCCGGATGTGTCTGGGCTTCCGGCTCAAGCTCGCCCACCGTGCCTTCCTGCTTGAGCTTCAGCAGATGCGCCAGGACATTGCGCTGCGCCGCGGCTTTCAGGAACAAATCCGCCTTGCCATAAAGCTTCGCGGCCAGCCCCGCCACACTCCAATCCCGCTCGGCCAACGCCGCCAGCACGGCGCGCTCACGCCGCTGCCTGTGCGCCAGCAGCTCCGCCGTGAGCTGGCGCGGCTGCGCCAGCAACGGGCCATGGCCCGGCAGGAACACATCGTCGTCGCGCCGCAGAAGCGCCTCCAGCGAGCGGTAATAATCGCCCATGTCCCCCTCCGGCGGGCTGACGATGGAAGAGGACCAGGACATCACATGATCCCCGCTGAACAGGGCCTTGCGGCCATCGCGCGCATGATGCGCGAAGCATAGATGATCCGCCGCATGGCCCGGTGTGTGCACCGCCGTGAAGCCGTGCACCGCATCGCCATCCGCCAATTCGATATCGGGTTTGAAGCCTGCCTTGGCCGGGCTCTTGAAAGCGGCCACCGGCGCGCCCGTGGCCGCCGCCAGGGCCGGCAAGGCGCCGAAATGGTCCGCATGGGTGTGGGTCAACAGAATCAGCGTGACGGGGCGCGCCCCGGCGGCGGCGAGAAGGTCGCGCACATGCGCCTCATCCTCCGGCCCGGGATCAATCACCGCCAGCCCGGCGGCGGCTTCCACCAGATAGCTGTTGGTTCCATGATAGGTCATCACGCCTGGATTATCGGCGACAATCCGGCTGACCCCCCGCATGACTTCAATCGCGGCGCCGCGCGGCGGAACCGGCTCGACAAGAAACCCCATGCCCGCATCATGGCCGATGGGGCGGGGTTTGGGCAATCATCCGTTCAGCCGAACGTGTAGCCCGCCCATAACACGCCCAGCACCAGCGCCACGCAAATGACCGCCAGCAGCACGGGCAGCACCACGCCATTCGAGCGGGAACGGCTCAACCCGTGCGGGGCATGCCGCCCGCTTCGTCCTGGCATATTCATAGTATCCTTCATAATTATTTATAATCATTGCTCCGCGCCTCCATCTTGCGATGGCGTCTTGGACGGTGTCTGAATGTCTCGCTTTCTTCCCGATAGGGAAATTATGCGCTTCAGCCTTCTGTCATTGCAACAAAAACCGTGTATGGCCCGTTGTCCTGACCGGGGAATCCGGCAATTCTGGACACGCCAATGGCTAGGGAGCGCTTCATGGCCAAACGCATCGCATGGCTGGCCTGCATGTTGACCGCATGGGCGGGGGCGGCCCTGGCGCAATCCATCGCGCCGAATGGCCTGTCCGGCCCGGATGAGAGCCCGGCCTGCGCCGCGGTCGGTGGAATCGGCTCCAACTCCGATTGCCGGCGCAATGGCGTGCAGGTGAACACGGGCTCCGGCCTTGCCATGAGCCCGGACGATCAATGCGTCTCCGTCGGCGGCTGGTCGGAGGGGTTCGCCTGTTTCAGGGGCAACCAGCAGATCGACCCGAAAACGGGCGCGCCTCTTCAACGGGGCGAGCTGGGCTATGAGCCGCAACTCGAAAACCAGCCGCCATTGTCCCCCGGCACCGGGCTTGGGCAGGACTAACCCGCCCGCGCGTGAGTCGACTAACCCACCAGGGCGGGTAATCTAGCCGCATGGCCCCGCCGCAAGATCCCGATTCCGCCCTGCGCGCCAATTTCCGCCGCCACAAGCTGTTCGCATCGGCCCTGCTTGTGCTGATGGCCGCCCTGGCGCTGGGCAGTTACTGGCTGCCCGCCTCCTCCTGGTCCGATCTGCTGCGCGATGCGGCAAAGGCCGGGTTCATCGGCGGCGTGGCGGACTGGTTCGCCGTTACCGCCTTGTTCCGCCATCCGCTTGGCCTGCCGATTCCGCATACCGCCATCCTGCCCGCGCAAAAACAGCGCCTGGGCGATGCGCTGGGCCGGTTTGTCGCCAACCATGTGTTCACGGAAGCCGATATTCGCAAATTGCTCGGCAATCTCGATGCCGCCGCGATTCTGCGCCGGTTCCTCACCGACCCGGCGGCGGCGCGGCCGCTGGCCGAGGCCCTGGCCGGAATGCTGCCCAAGCTGCTTGCCACCATAGAGGATGGGCGGGCCCGGCGGCTGCTCAACAAGCTGTTGCCCAAGCTGATCGGTGGGCGGGCGGCGGGGGTGGTGGTGGCCCGCGCCTTGGCCGGGCTGGTGGAAGGCGGCAAGCATCAGGAGATGTTTTCCTTCATCCTGGCCCAGGTGAAGGAGACGCTGGCCGCGCGGGAGGAAAATCTGCGCGATGCGATCAAGGAGCGGGTGGCCGAGCATGGCGGCAAGCTGGTCGGCTGGGCGGTGGGTGCCACCATCGCCAAGCGCGTGCTTTCGGCCGTGAATGCGGAGCTGGACAAGATCGGCCCTGATTCCTCGGAAATCCGCGATGCCTTCGATGAATGGATCCGCGCCGAGATCGCCAAGCTGGAAAGCGACCCCGCGCGGGCCGCCGAGCTTGGCCAGGCCCTGAAAGGCGTGCTGGCGCATGAAACCGTGCAAGCCTGGATCTGGGATGTATGGGCGCGCATGCGCCGGGCGCTGGAGATGGACGCCGCCAGCCCGCAGGGCCGCTCCGTGGCGGTGATCGAAGCCGCCTTGGCCAATCTGGCGGATGTTCTTGGTCAGGACCAGGCGGCGCAAGCCAAGCTCAACAACGCCGCCCAGGGCGCGGTGCTGCGGCTGCTGCCCAGCGCCCAGGCGGAGGGAGCCAAATTCATCGGCCATGTGATCGGCGCCTGGGATGCGAAGACGGTGACCGAGAAGCTGGAACTGCGCGTGGGCAAGGACCTGCAATATATCCGGGTGAATGGAACGCTGGTCGGCTTTCTGCTCGGCGCGGCGCTGAATTTGCTCTTCCGCCTTGCCCCGGCGCATCCTTAGGAATGGATTTAAGAATTTATTGAAACAAATTGAAATTTTTAGAAAACTTCAGGCTCCTGGAGGTTTTCCCTCCCGGAGCCTGGTTCTTTTTTACCCAAACGGACCAGGCCCCAAAGATATATGAGAGGGGGCCGGGGCGAAGCTAAACGATTTTTGTCTGTAACGATCCGACGCCCGCGATGGCGCCTTCCAGCACATCGCCACGGCGCAACGGGCCAACCCCTTCCGGCGTGCCTGTGAAAATCAAATCTCCAGGCGCCAGCGCCACCAGCCGGGACAGGCAGGCGATGATTTCCGGTACCCGCCAGATCTGATCCGCCAGATCGCCATCCTGACGCAATTGGCCATTCACCTTCAGCGTGATCCGGCCCTTGGCCGGATGGCCGATCCGCGCGGCGGGCTGGATGTCGCCGAGGGGGGCGGACGCATCGAAGCCCTTCGCCATGTCCCATGGGCGGCGCATGGCCTTGGCCTCCTCCTGCAGGTCACGCCGGGTGAGGTCGAGCCCCACCGCGTAGCCATAGACATGCGCCAGCGCCGTGGCCTCGGGAATGGCAGCCCCCCCCTTGCCGATGGCCACCACCAGCTCGATCTCGTGATGCAAATTCTCCGTCATGGGCGGATAGGGCGTGTCCGCTCCGCTTGTCACCAGCGCGTCCGCCGGTTTGGTGAAGAAAAAAGGCGGCTCGCGCTCCGGGTCAGCGCCCATCTCGCGCGCATGAGCGGCGTAATTGCGCCCCACGCAGAAGAGCCGCCGCACCGGAAACGTGCCAGCCTCTTGCGCCACCGGCGCGACAATCCGCGCTGGCGCGGGAAACACATGGATACTCATCGAACATACTCCATTACTTGGATGCTCCGGACGGGTGGTTTATGGTGCGGAGCATGAAATCTCTGCTCGCAACCACGATCCTCGCCCTGGTTCCCACCTTTGCCCTGGCCGCGGGCCCCAGCCCGCTCGGCCCCAACGGGGGCAAATATGGGGACTGGACCGCCGCGACCTATGGCAGCGGCGCTTCGAAAATCTGCTATGCCTTCACCATCGCGCAAAGCTCAACCCCCAGCCTGAAATCCCGTGGCAAGGTGATGCTCACCGTGACAAACCGCAAGAGCTCGCATGATGAGGTGTCCATCACCTCAGGCTATGACTATCCGAAGGACGCCAAGGTAAAACTAACCGTCGGCAACAAGGATTTCGATTTCTATACGCAAAAGAACGTCGCCTTCACCGTGTCCGGCAAATCCGCCATACCGGCGTTCCAGGCCGGGAATATCGCCGTGGCCACCGGCCCGGCGCCGACCGGCAAGGCCAATGTGACGGATAAATTCTCCCTGGCCGGCTTCTCCGCCGCGTATAAGGCCATTTCCGGCGCATGCTCGTAACCCCCGACCTGACCGCCGCCGAGCGCGAGCGCATTCTGGCCAAGGCGGCGCATTTTTCGCCGCCGCCTTATGTGCTGCCCGATGGGCGGCGCGATCTGGTCGGGCTGTCGCGCGAGGAGCTGCTGGCGGAGATGGACGCCTTCGGCGAGAAACCGTTCCGCGCCAAACAGCTCTGGCACTGGATCTACCATCAGGGCGCGCGGGATTTTTCCGCCATGTCCAACATCGCCAGGCCCTTGCAGGAAAAACTGGCGCAGCACTTCGTCATAGGCCGGCCGGACGTGGCGACGGACCAGCTTTCCAAGGATGAGACACGTAAATTCCTGTTCCGCTTTCGCGATCATGAGGCGGTGGAGACGGTCTATATCCCCGACAAGCAGGAAGATCGCGGCGCGGTGTGCCTCTCCTCCCAGGTGGGCTGCACCCTCTCCTGCCGCTTTTGCCATACCGGCACGCAACGGCTGGCGCGCAACCTTTCGGCGGCGGAAATCGTCGGCCAGTTCATGGCCGCGCGCGACGCCTATGGCGAATGGCCCTCCCCAAAGGGTGAAACGCCGCGCCTGCTCTCCACCATCGTGCTGATGGGCATGGGCGAACCGCTTTATAATTACGAGAATGTCGCAAAGGCCATGAGAATCGTCATGGATGGCGAGGGCATCGCGCTCTCACGCCGGCGGATCACCCTTTCCACCTCCGGCGTGGTGCCGATGATGGACCGGGCCGGGGCGGAGCTGGGGGTCAACCTCGCCGTCTCGCTGCATGCGGTGCGCGACGATCTGCGCGACGAGCTGGTGCCGCTGAACCGCAAATACCCGATCGAGGAGCTGATCGCGGCCTGCCGGCGCTATCCCGGCGCCAGCAATGCGCGGCGCATCACGTTTGAATATGTCATGTTGAAGGGCGTCAATGATTCCGAGGCCGAGGCGCGGGAGCTGGTGCGCCTGATCGCCGGGCTGCCCGCCAAGGTGAATCTGATCCCCTTCAATCCCTGGCCTGGGTCCGCCTATGAACCCTCCACGCCGGAAGCGCTGAAAAAATTCGCCGCCATCGTGATGAAAGCGGGCTATGCCTCGCCCATCCGCACACCGCGCGGGCGCGACATTCTGGCCGCTTGCGGGCAGCTAAAAAGTACCGTGGAGCGAAACGCGGCCGAATAAACGCCTTGTTTCCAACAAAAACCGGCCCTTCTGGCCGGTTTTTTCATATTCCGGCCACAAAGCCGCCCGCAGCGTTTCTTTACTTTGTGAAATACCAGACGGCTTGAAGGCACCCGCGCGCGGGCAGAGATTCAAGCGCGGCGGACACAGAGCAGGAGAAGCGGGACATGGGCGTATATCTGATCAGCGGCGGCGCGCGGGGCATCGGGGCAAAGATCGCCGATTGCCTGGCGCAGAATGGCCACCGCACGGTCGTGGCCGACAAGGTCAAGCCCGCCGGCGGCAAGGCCCGTGCCGTGAATTGCGACGTTTCCGACCCCGCCCAGGTCGCCAGCCTGATCACCGGCATCGAAACCATCGAGGAACGGCTGGACGGCATTGTCTGCAATGCCGGAACGATGATCCGCAAGCCCTTGGAGGATTTGACGCCCGAGGAATGGAACAGCGTACTGGCCACCAACCTCACCAGCGCCTTTCTGCTGGTGCGCGCCGGCGCCAAAATGCTGCGCGCCGCGAGGGGAGCCGTGGTGACCATCGCTTCCAGCCGCGCCCATATGTCCGAGCCCGACACGGAAGCCTATGCCGCCTCCAAGGGCGGGCTGCTGGCGCTGACCCATGCGCTGGCCATCAGCCTGGGGCCGGATGTGCGGGTAAACTGCATCTCCCCGGGCTGGATCGATACCGGTCACGAACCCATCCGTGCCGAGGATGGCACCCAGCATCCGGCGGGGCGTGTCGGCAGAACCCAGGACATCGCGGAACTGGCCGCCTATCTCCTCAGCCCCAAGGCCGAGTTCATCACTGGCGCGGAGATCATCGCCGACGGCGGGATGACACGAAAAATGATCTACCAAGCGTGAAAGGTGAAAGCGTCTTGACTTTCGACTGTGTTTAGATATATCTAACATTATCTAAACCAAGGAAAGGATACGTCTCGTCATGAGATCCAGACATCATATGCAATTCATGTGCGGCGAGGGCCCGCGCCAGGAGCGCCGCTTCATGCGGATGGAACGTGGTTTCGGGCGCCGTGGCGGCGGCCGGCTGCTGGAGCAAGGCGATCTGCGCACGCTCGTTCTGCACCTGATCAGCGAAGCGCCGCGCCACGGCTATGAACTGATCAAGGCCATCGAGGAGATGACCGGCGGCGCCTATGCCCCCAGCCCCGGCGTCATCTACCCGACGCTGACCATGCTCGAAGAGCTTGGCCAGGTTGTCGCCGCCACCGAGGGCAGCAAGCGCCTGTTCAGCATCACCGATGCCGGGCGGGAAGCCCTGGCCCCCGCCAAACCCGCGCTGGACATCATGCTGGCGCGGCTCTCCGCCGGCCCCTCGCGCGATGCCATCATGCCGGTCAGGCGGGCGATGGAGAATCTCAAGATGGCGCTGCGCATGAAGCTCGGCAATCGCGGCAACGATGCCGAGACGATGCGCAAGGCCACCGCCATGATCGACGATCTCGTCCACAAGATCGAGGAGCTTTGATCATGCCCGCATCATCCACCAGCAAAACAGGAGACTGGTTCATGAACGCCACCGCGATCATTCCCACCAACTCGGCCCAGCGTTATCTGGGCCAGTTTGTCAGCCATTTCTCGCATAAGCTGCCGGCCGCGCGCGAGCCGGACAACAGCCAGGGCGAGGTAAGCTTCATGAGCGGCCTGTGCACGCTGGATGCGGATGCGCAAAAGCTCTCCATTATCGTCAATGCCGGCTCCCCGGAGGATCTGGACCGGTTGAAGGAGGTGGTGGACAGGCATCTGCTGCGCTTTGCCTTCCGCGAAGAGCTGCAAATCGTCTGGCGCTAGAGCTTTTCCTTCCGCATTGGCCCGTGGGGAAGGCTCTGGGTCATTGTCCCGGCAAGCCGCTTTATCCGGCCGGATAAAGCCATCCGGAAGGAGGTTGTTCTAGCCTGTGCCCTTGGGCCAGCGCCGGTGCAGCCAGAGCCAGTCGCCGGGATGCCGCCTGATCCAGCCTTCCAGAATATGGTTCATCGCCTGGGTGAGGACGAGGCCGTCGGCCTGTCTGTCACCGCCATCCGGCAGGGGAATGGGCGCCTCGCAGATCACGCGCAGCCTCGCCGGCCCCACGCGGATGACATGAATGGGAAACACCGGGCAGCGCAGCTTCAACGCGAAACTGGCCAGGGCATCCATCGTCATCGCGGTCTTGCCGAAAAACGGCACGGCGATTCCGGTATCCAGTTTCTGATCCACCAGCAGCCCCAACGCACCGCCCGCGCGCAGATGCGCATAAGCCGCCCGCGCGCCGGGCGCGCCCTTGGGAAACATCCGCACCGGGTGGTCGTACCCGTCGTCGCGCAGCCGCCTCAGAATATCGTCCACCGCCCGGTTGGAAGCGGCACGGTACATGAAACCGAAATTCACCCTGTGTTTTTCGGCGATCACCGGCATGATTTCCCAATTGCCGAGATGGCCGGTGAAAAACAAAGCCGGCTGGCCGGGAAGCAGGCGCGGCGCCACATGCTCCGCCCAGCCTTCCAGCACGTAGCCAGGTTCGTTGCTGCCCGCCGCAACCTCGCGCATGTCCCGCAGCCGCACCAGCTCGGCGATGCTCTGGCCGAGATTGACCCAGACCTGGCGGATGATCCTGGCACGCTCCGGGGCTGAAAGCTCCGGCATGGCGAGGCGCAAATTCGCCTCCCCCACCTTGCGCGAGACCGGCAATAGCGGGCCGACGCCGCCCGCCACCGCGCCGCCCAGGCGCGAGGCCGCCGTGACAGGCAGCAGCCTGAGCAGCCGGACCAGGGCCCGGACCAGCAACGCCTCGGCCCGGCGGGCGTAAGATTTTTCAGGGCCGCTCATATGTTTAGCAGCATCTCCAGCGCGGCTTCATCCTCCCAGGCCAGGTGCGCCTGCACCACCAGGCACACGGCGCGCAGATGCGGCGGCAGCTTCACGAAATCCTTGGCCGTGGTCACCAGTTTCGCGCCCTTATTGGCGGCCTCCGTCAGCAAGGCCGAGACATCCCGCGCCGCATAGACATGATGATCGGGATAGGCATGATGGCTCACCAGCTCCGCCCCCAATGAAATCACCGAGCGGAAGAATTTTTCCGGCCGGCCGATCCCGGCGAAGGCGATCACCGGGCAGCGGCCCAGCGGTTCCGCGCAATCGGGAACCAGATTGGCGCGCAGCACCGGCAGGCCGGGCGGCAACCGCGCCAACGCGCCGGTTTCGTCCGCGCCGATCAGCACCGCCGCGTCGCAGCGGCGCGCGGCGCTGCCCACCGGCTCACGCAACGGCCCGGCGGGCAGCAGCAGGCCATTGCCAAAGCCATAGCCGCCATCGATCACCAGCAGGGAGAGATCCTTGCGCAAGGCCGGATTTTGCAACCCGTCATCCATCACGATGGCGGTGGCGCCCTCGGCCAGGGCCAGCCTTGCTCCCGCCGCGCGGTCGCGCGCCTTCACGGTCGGCGCGGCCTCGGCCAGCAAAAGCGCTTCATCCCCCACTTCCCGGGCGGTGTGCAGCCCATGCTCCACCAGCAGCGGTCCGGCCAGCGCGCCGCCATAGCCGCGCGTGAGCGCGAAGGGGCGCCCCGGCAGCCGCGCCAGAACATCCAACGCCACCAGGGTTTTACCCGCCCCGCCCACGCCCACATTGCCGATGCAGATGGTCTTGATGCCAACCGACAGCCCAGGGCGGCCCACCCGCCTGGCGGTGGCGAGGCGGGTAACCAGCCCAAAGGGGCGCAACAGATGCGCGGCGGGGCCGCGCCGGGTCCAGAATGCCGGGGATTTCATCACACGCCCCCCAAGATGAGGCCTGCGAGCCGTTCAGGCAATCGTTTGGCATCCGCGAACGCCTCGGCGGCACGCTGGCCCGCCAGCCGCGCCTGTTCGGGCTCGGCCAGCCAGCCCCGCGCGGCGGCGGCAAGCCCGGCTTCGTCCCGCACCTCCCGCAATGCCTGGGCGGCGCGCAGCCGGGCGGCGGCCTCCTGAAAATTCTCCAGATGCGGTCCACAAATGACCGGCCGGGCCAGCAAGGCGGGCTCGACAATGTTATGCCCCCCGAACCCGGCCAGGGAATTGCCGATGAAGGCAAAAGGCGCCAGCCGGAAAAACAACCCCAGCTCGCCCAGCGTATCCGCCACATAGACTTGCCCCGGCAACGGCGCCTGACCCAGGGCGCGGCGGGGGGCCGACGCGCATAAGGCCGCCACCTCCGCGCCGCGTTCAGGGTGGCGCGGCGCCAGAATCGTCACCAGGCCGGGAAATATCGCCGCCAATGCCCGATGCGCGGCATGAACCAGCGCCTCCTCTCCCGGATGGGTGCTGGCCGCCAGCCAGACCGGGCCGGGCAGCGCGGCCCGCAGCGCGGCCAGGGCCGTTTCATCGCAAGGCAGCGGCGATGCGAAGAATTTCAGATTGCCCCATTCCAGCACCTGGGCCGCGCCCAGCGCGCGGAAATTCGCGGCATCTCCGGCGGATTGCGCATGGATGGCGGCGAACCCACCCAAAAGCCGCCGGGCCGTGTCCGGAGCGCGCCGCCAATGGCGGGTGGAAGCGGCGGAGAGCCGGCCATTCACCAGAACCCGCCGGATGCCCCGCGCATCGCACCCTCTCAACAGGTTTGGCCAGATCTCGCTTTCCAGGAACACCGCCGCCTCTGGGCGCCAATGGTCGAGAAACCGCGCCACCCAGCCCGGCACATCCAACGGCGCGAATTGATGCACGGCCCCTCGCGGCAAGCGCTCCGCCGCCAGCCGGGCGGAGGTGACGGTGCCGGTGGTGAGCAAAACCGGCCCGCGCGCCGCCAGCAGCCGGATCAGCGGCAAGGCGGACATCGTCTCTCCCACGCTGGCCGCATGCACCCAGACCAGCCGCCCCGCGGGGCGCGCCAGGGCGGTCATGCCCTCGCGCTCGCCCAGCCGTGCCGCGACCTCCTTGCCGCGCATGGCCCGGCGCCTGAGCATGCGGCGCAGATAAGGCACCGCCAACCGGGTTGCCCCGGCATACAGCCCGAGAATCATGGCGCGGCCCGCATGCGCGCCGCCTCCAGCGCCGCCTCGATGCTGGGCAGGGCCGCCCGCCACTCCTCACGCGGGACCGCCACGGGCGCGCCGCACACCAGCACCAGCCGGCCGAAGGGCAAGGGAATCCGCATATTGTCCCAGCTTCGCCGCAGCGTGATGAAGCGGCTCGTCGCCGCGCCGCAAGGCAGGATATGCGCGCCCGTGAGACCGGCCAAAGCGGCCACGCCCGCCGCCGCGCGCCGCGCGGGGCCGCGCGGGCCATCCGGCGTGAGCGCCACATGGGCCCCGCCTTTGATCATGCGCACCAGCTCCTGCATGCTCGCCACGCCGCCCTTGGAGCTGGAGCCGGACACCAGCCCCAGACCCAGGGCACGCATGATATTGCCGATGAGCTGGCCATCACGGTGGCGGCTGGCCAGCACCACGGCGGGGCGGGTCATGCCCGCCTGGCGGGCCACGCGCAACAGAACCGGCATGCTCGGCAGGGATTCATGCCAGAAAGCCGCGATCATCGGCGCATCGCCCGCCAGCAGCCGCAAATTCTCCGCGCCATCCAGCCTGAAGCCGAATTGCAGCCGCAGGACGGCCTGGATGTACCAGGCCAGAATCCGGGCCAAAAACGCCTGCGCGAAAGCCGATTTCAGGAAGGATCTCACGCCGCGCGGGTAGCATCAAACCGGCCCGGCCGCCAACCTCGGGCCATATTGCCAAGACAGCGTCCTGGCTTTACCGCCGCTCCACCATGCCGCATCTCTTCCTCTCCCACAGCCTTTCCCACAGCCTTCTTTGGCCGGCTTTTCGCGGCCTATCCATCCATGGCTGGCTGCTGGTGGCCTGCGCCTTGTTTCTGGGCGGGCTGGTCAAGGGGGTGGTCAGCATCGGCGTGCCGCTCGTCGCGGTGCCGCTGCTCACCGGTCTGCTTTCGGTCAAGCAGGCGGTGCTGCTGCTTTCCATGCCGATCATCCTCGGCAATATCCCGCAGGCGCTCGAAGGCGGCAAATTCTGCGCCACCCTCAAGAGCATCGGCTATCTCGTGGTTGGCGCGGTCATCGGCATCGCGCTCGGGGTGAAGGTGCTGTTCGCGATTCCGGCGCATCTGGCGGTGGGGCTGGCCGGAATCATCCTGCTTGCCGCCGCCCTCACGCTGCTGGCCGCGCCGAAATTCAGCCTGCCGAAAAAAACCGCGGCACCGGTGGGGTTGCTCGCCGGTCTCGTCAGCGGGTTCATGGAGGGGGTTTCGGCCATTCCCGGCCCGCTTCTGGCCACCTATCTCATCGCCACCGGCGCCACGGGCAAGCGCTTCACCAAGGAGATCGCGCTGGTGCTGGTGATCTCCGTGGCCGTGCTGATCTTCGTGTTCGGCCAGTCCCGCCATGCGAGCGGGGCGGATCTCCTGATGTCCGCGATCGCGGCCATACCGGTCGTCGGGGGCATTCTCGCCGGGCGGCCGCTGCGCGACGCGCTGCCGCCCAAGCTGTTCCGCGCCGTGGTGCTGGTCTTCATCATCGCCGCGGCGGCGCAGATGGTGATGCGCTCAGGCCTGATCCATATCTGACGCACCCTCATCCGGCGCATCCTCGCCCCGGCCTTGCCATTGCCGGTCCAGGGCCGCGTTGCACTCGGCGCCGAACAGGACGACATAGGCCGAGATGTAGAACCACATCATCAGGCCGATGATCGTCGCCAGCGGGCCATAGGTGGCGCTATAGGCGGCAAATTTACCGACATAGAGCCCGAAGGCCCAGCTCGCCGCCAGCCAGGCCAAGGTGGCGATGGCGGCCCCGGGCGCGTAGAATATCCGCCTGTTTCCCGCCGGGCCAAACCGGTAGAGCAACCCCAGCGCGCCGACGACGAAAGCGACCATCGCCGCGAAGCTGATCAGCCCGACGATGAACTCCATGCTCCCCGGCAGGCCGATATAAGCCAGCGCGATGGGCAGGAACACCAGAAAACCGATGGCCAGAATGGTGCCGATCACGGTCACGAAGGTCATGCTCAACGCGACGAGATGAAAACGGATCAGCCCGCGCGTCTCACGCTCCTGATAGGCCAGCGTCAGCGCGTTCAGCACCGATTTGGTGCCCGTGGAGGAGGACCAGAGCGACAGCAGCAGCGATATCGCGAAGGACAGGCCCAGCCCCTTGGCCGGCTCCGACACCAGGCTCTGAATCCGCTGTGAGATCAGCGTATACACATCCGGCGGCATGAAGCTTTCCAGGTAGCGCAATTGCGGCTGCACCGTGTCTGGATTGAACACCAGCCCGTAGAGCGAGATGAGCATGGTGATGGTGGGGAACAAGGCCAGGGTAGCATAAAAGGCGCACCCCGCCGCCACCAGCGAGACACGCTGTGAGGCCGTGGCCTGAACAGCGGAAATCAGCGCCTTTTTCACCAAGGGCAACTGCGCGCGGTTGAATCGTCCGTTCAGCATGAAGGGAGTTTAAAAGCGGGTCCCGGAATCGATCAACCGCGCGGGGCGGGTGGTTTAGCCTTCCAGCAGAAACGCCTTGATCCGCGCCTGGCTCTCATAATCCATCAGCGCCGGGGCATGGCCGGCATCGGCCACCACATAGCCCTCGGCACCTTCCGCCAGCATGCGCTCATATGTTTCCTCCAGCAGCAGGTCGCTCCGCGCGCCGCGAATCACCAGCCGCTTCATCTGGATCAGTTCCCATATGGGCCACATATCCACATCCAGCGGCACGGTGGCGCGAATCGGTTCCACGATCTTGGGATCGTAATGCATGGCGACGGTCTTGCCCTCGCCGGTCGGGTCCAGCACCTGCCGGGCGGAAAACCGCGCCAGATGCGCCCATTCGGAATCCGAGAGCAGCCCGAACGGCGCGTGCACCGCGCGCAAATGCCGTGTCAGCTCCGCCAGGGAGGCGAAACGCTCCGGCGCGTCCATCATGTAATCGCGGATCCGCTGCAACGAGGCGGCGGGGATATGCGGACCTATATCGTTCAGCACCAGTTTCGTGATGGGGGTGTTCTGCGCGGCGGCGATCATCATACCGCAAATCCCGCCGAGCGAGGTGCCCACCCAGGCAACCGGCTTGTTGATCTGCGCCAGCAGATGCGCCAGCGCCACCACATAAGTGGGCGGCTGATAGGCCAGGCCATCGGGCAGCCAGTCGGATTTGCCCCGGCCCGGCAAATCCGGGCAGATCACATGAAAACGGTCCGAAAGCGCCTCGGCCAGTGAATCGAAATCACGGCCATTGCGGGTTAACCCATGCACACACAGCACGGCCGGCGCGGCCGGATTGCCGAACTCGACATAGGCCATTTTATAGAAGCGCGTGCCTAACAGATAGTTGACCGACCCTGCCCGCGCCATATCCCGCTCCTTCTCTCGACCACTTTCTGATCCTGGCCTAAGGCCATAGATGATGCCGCCATCCGCCACAACCAGCCCAGCCAGTCGGATGATCACCCTATTGATCGGCGTCGGCCTGGCGCTGAATCTGGCGATGCTGGCCACCCTGCTGCTGGCGCCCGCCCGGCTGAACAGCGATTTCCTGGCATTCTGGTCCTTTCCGCGCTTCATCGCGGCCAACCCGGCGGCCCGGATCTACGACGCCGCCGCCCTGAGCGCCTTTCAGCAACGGCTCTATCCTGGGTTTCACAGTTTCTACCCCTATCTCTACCCGCCCACCTTGCTGCTGGCGCTCTGCTGGCTGAAACTCCTCGCCTTCAAGCCGGCCGAACTGCTCTGGACCGCGCTTGGAGGGCTGGCCCTCGCCGCGGGGACGCGCGCCATGTTCCCCACCCGCCCCTGGGCGGTTCTGGCCGGATTGCTGGCCTGCCCAGCGGCGTTGATCTGCGCCGCGACGGGGGAGACGGCCTTCTTCACCACCGCCCTGCTGCTGGCGGGCTTTGCCTGCCTGCCCAAACGCCCGGCGCTGGCGGGAGTCTGGTTCGGGCTGCTGACCCTCAAACCTCAGCTCGGTGTACTGATCCCGGTCTTTCTGCTGGCGCGGGGGGAGTGGCGGGCGATCTTTTCCGCCTGCGGCACGGCCCTGCTGCTGAACGGCCTGTCATGCCTGGTGCTGCCCGCCAATCTATGGGCGCTGTGGTGGCACACGCTGCCGGCTTATCAGAGCAGCTATTTCAACGCCGCGAAGGCGCTGAACCTCAACATCATCGTCACGCCCGCCGCCAATCTGGTGGTGCTCGGCGTCCGTGAGAGCCTGGCCTGGGCGGCCCAGGCGCTGTGCGGGCTGGCCATGCTGGCACTCACCGCCTGGGCGGCGCGGCGCGCGCCCTACCGGCTGGCTGTGGCCATGACCCTGATCGCCACCTTTCTCGCCCAGCCGCATGCCTATGCGTATGACAGCATCGCCGTGATCGCCGCGCTGGCGCTGGCGCTGGAAGCCAGGCCGCACGGCGCCATCGTGACCCTGGGGGTGGTGAGCTTCCTGGCGCCGCTGCTGCTGCTCTCCCCTGGCGCGCATTGGTTTCTTTATGCTCCCTTGCTGGCGGCATGCCTGACAGCCATCCTGGCCCTTGCGCTCGCGGCACGAAAAAGCGCAGACTCGCTCCATGAGCCAGACTCTGTTCTACCCCCCGCCGCCACCTGACCAGGCCATTTCCCAGGGCGTGATCCTGCGCCGCTGCGCCGCCTTGGTGCTGGATTCCATCGGCATGGCCCTGTTTGGCTGGGGCATGGTGTTCGCCATCGCCATTTTCGGCGTTCTGACGCTGGGTTTCGGCTGGATCGCCTTTCATATCCTGCCCTGGCTGCCCCTGGTTTATTACACGCTGCTGATCGGCGGCACCGGCGCCACGCCGGGGCAGCGCCTGGCCGGGCTCGCCGTCCGGCAGGACGCGACAATGGAACCGCCCACCCTGGCCCAGGCCTTTGTCTGGACCCTGCTGCTCTGGCTCAGCTTCGCCCTGGCGGGGCTGCCCTTCCTGTTGGCCTTCCTGAATCCGCGCCGCCGCGCGGCGCATGACATGCTCTCCGGACTGACATTGATCCGCGCCGCGTAAAATCCTTATTGACGTGAGGCGCCCAAATCTCAAACATGGGCCCCAGAATGAGTTTCAAGCCCGCCCGGAGACCGCATTTCTTCTACACCACGGCCCCCCTGCCCTGCCCCTATGTGCCAGGACGGACGGAGCGCAAGGTGGTGACCGAACTTGCCGGCGTCTCCGCCGAGACATTGCATGACCGGCTGTCGCGCGGCGGCTTCAGGCGTAGCCACAACATCGCCTATGCGCCGGTCTGCCCGAACTGCAATGGCTGCGTGCCGATCAGAATCCGCGCCCGCGACTTCATGCCCGACCGCACCCAGAAACGCATAGAACGGCGCAACACGGATCTGCTCGTGCAGGAAATGCCGCCCCGCGCCACGGCCGAGCAATATGCGCTGTTCCAGGCCTACCAGCAGGCGCGCCATGGCGATGGCGATATGTCCACCATGAGCTTTTACGATTACCGCGCCATGGTGGAGGATACGCCGATCGAAACCTCCGTGGTCGAATTCCGCCTGCCCAGCGGACGGCTGATCGGCGCCTGCCTGACCGACCGGCTGGGGGATGGGCTCTCCGCCGTCTATAGTTTTTTCGAGACGCAGATGAGCCAGCGTTCGCTCGGCACCTATGCCATCATATGGATGGTCCGCCGGACCATGGAGCTGGGGCTTGAGAATGTCTATCTCGGCTACTGGGTCGAAGAGAGCCGGAAAATGGCCTACAAGGCCAAATTCCACCCCAGCGAGGTGCTGCGCGCCGGCCAGTGGCGGCCACTGGGCGAAACATCGCCCGCCTTGCCTGGCCTGCTGTCCCAGCCGGTCTGAACCGTCCCGGCGCCGCGTTCAAAACCCGAACATATGATCGAGCGAAAACCCGCCCGCCTCGTTCTCCAGCCCATGAAAGCCAAATAGGCGGCACGTCGTGTCGCGGATCAGCACATACCCCGTCTCTCCCGCCGCCTTCAGCGCGGCGGGGGTGAAATGCCGGAGCGGCCTGACCATCCGCGACCCCGAACAGGCGATGCGGATGCGCGCGGTTTCCAGCAGCGCGCCCTGGCCGTCGTAAAGCTCGAGATCCGTGCTGGAGCTTTCCACCCAGGGCGCCGAGGCGGGATAGATCAGCACGCAAAAACTCTCCCGCCCGCCAAAGCCAAGCTTCAGGAACAGCCGCGTGGAAAGCCCAGGCGGTTTGCCGGTATAGCTTTGCGGTTCGTTCTTGTAGGTCATCAGCGTGTTGAAGATATGCGCGCCGAAGCTGCTTTCCGCCGCATGGCCATTGGCGCGCTCCTCGAAACGGAAGAGCGCGTGCAACCAGCCATCCGCCTCGCCACCCTCGCGGAAATCATAGACCAGTTCGGCATGGCCGCCATCGGGCAGCGCGTCCGGTGACAGCACATCGTCAAGATCGACGGCGCATTCATGCGCGCGCGGCAAACGGCCGAGGAATTTTTCCGCGATCTTATCGCCCGAGGGCGCGAACACATCCAGCCGCAGCGGCATGTCACGCTCGGCCTCCACCATCGGAGTGGGCAGCGCGACGGTTTTGAAACGCCCACGCGGCAGCACCGGAAACGGCAAGAGATAACCGCGCCCCATCGACGGATGCATGTCCCAGATCCCTGGATCGGGCCGCAGATCCGCGCGCTCCACATTCACATGCGCGATGCGGGTGCGCCCGTCCCGCATCACCTCGTAGCGTGGGCGGACCACATGCAGGCCCGAACGCACCTCAAGCTGGGCGGGCCAGCGCAGATCCGGAAACAGCTCCGCCACATCCAGCGCGCGGGTGGCGAAGGGCGGGATCTCCTCCTCCAGCGCCACGGGGGCATCGGCCCCCATGCGGTCCAGCGCCAGGGCGCCCTGGGGAATGGGCACGCCATGGCTGTTCTGCACCCATAGGATCACCCGCTCATCCGCGCGCGGGGCGGGCAGCCCGGCAAAGCGGGCGGAGGGCCAGGCATTGGCGTCGTGCGTGCAGGAGAGCGAGGCGCCATTATCCGTGGCATAGGTATCCAGCGCATATTTCACCACATCGTGCCCCGCCACGCCGATGGCGTGAATGAAGAGCTGACCGGTGAAGGGTTTGAGGCCGAAACGCGCGCGAACCTCCTGGCTGTCCAGCACATAACCGCCGGGGCCGGTGGGGGCCGTTTGCGCCCATTCCGCCAAAACCTGCCCGCCCTGGCCAAAGAGGATATGCTGGAACAGCACCGCGCGCGCGCCATAGCCCGCCCAGTAATTGGCGGTGGTGAGGCGCGTGGCGAAGCGGCCATCGTCGCGGAAGAACACGTAATTGGTGGCGAAGTTCCGTGGCTCCAGATAACGCCCCGGCTCGGAGAGCCAGCCCGCCGGCAGTTTCACCGCATCCAGCGTCGCCAGCTCCGCTCCGGGAGGCAGCAAGGCTTGCAGATGCCGGGCTCGTTTTTGCGCATCGAACGCGGCGAGCAGCACGGTGTTCACACGCGCCCGCGGCAGATCCAGCAGGGCCCGCGCCACATGCCCGGCGCGAATTTGGCCAATGGCGCGCGTGTCCTGCACGTAAAGCCCTTCGATCTCGAAATCCGGGCAAAGGGCGAGCAAGGGCGCGGCGATGCCGTCCGGATCGAACAGGGCCACCGGCCCGGCGCGCTCCGCCAGCCCGGCCAGCGCGCGCGCCGCCAGCGGATGCGACAAGGCCTTATAGACCACGTTGCCGCCACGCTTATTGTCGAAGGTCTCGATCTCCAGCATGCGCCCTCACAATCCCAGACGGCGGCGAAGCTCCTGCCCCGCCCATTCCGTGTCGTCCAACGGCGCTGTATCCCACAGCTCCAGCACACCGGCAAAATCGCGTACCCTGCCATCGTCGGCCAGCGCATCCATAAAGGCGCCGATGCGGGAGGATTTCCCCGGCAGCCGCGCCAGAAACACCGGCACGGCGGTGGCCACCGCCTCGGAAACCATGGATACGGAATCCGCCGTGACGATGACGGCATCCGCGCATGCCAGCATGCCGAAATAAGGATTGTCGCCGGTAAAGTCCCATATCCAGGCCCCCAGCGGCTCCAGCGCGGCACGCAGGATGGCCACCACCTCCGGGGCCGTGCGGCGCGAGGGGGTGAGCATCAACCCCGCCCCCTGACGCATCATACCGGCCAGTTGGGCGGCCAGGATGCTCGCCTCGCCCGCCTCGAACCGGTAGCGCCCGTTGGAGCCGCCCAGCAGCACCGCCACCAGCGGACGGGGCAAATGCGCGAAGCGCGGGGCCCAGAGCTCCTTCTGCGCCGCCAAGCGGGCTTGGGTCACGCGGTGCAAGGCGGTGCGGGTAACGATGACGTTCGGCCCTTCGATCCCGTCATGCCGCCCAGCCAGAATCGCGTCGAATCGGGACAGCGCCATGCGCGGATGCTGGATGGCCACCGCCTTGACCCCTGGTCCGCGCAAGGCCGCCGCCACGCGCGCGCCCGCCCCGCCCGCGCCGATCACCACCGGCGGCAAGGGGGACGCGAACAATTGCGCGCCCACCGCCCAGCGCGGATTGAACCAGAAATTGGTGGGGATATGCCGCCAGGGGGCACGAAAACGCAAAGGCCTGAAATCCGGCGTCAAACCGGCGGCTTCGGCCAAGCCCAGCGCCTGCGAACGCAGCCCCGCCAGGTCGGTGCAGATGATACGGGCATCAACCATGATGACGCGGCTTTGCGGCGCGCGGCGCGCAACGTCAACCCGGCGCATTGCGCGCAAACATGGGTAGGCTAGAGTGGCGGGCATGAGTTCCGGCCCATCCTCCGCCGTGCCGCCCGCCGCCCCGCCGCCGGGGCTGCCGGTGTTCGCCGTGGAGATTTCACCGCCGGACATATCCCCTTTTCTTCAGGGCAATACCGGCGTGCCCGGCTTTACCTGCCTGAAATCCGGACAGGCTGGGCCGCACGTGGTCTTGGTGTCGCTGATCCATGGCAATGAATTCGCCGGCGCCATCGTGCTGAAGGAGCTGCTGGAGAGCGGCTTTACGCCCCGGCGCGGCCAGCTCACGCTGGGATTCGCCAATCTCGCCGCCTATGCGCGATTCGACCCGCAAGCGCCCGTCGCCTCGCGCTTCGTGGAGGAAGACATGAACCGCGTCTGGGACGATTTCACCCTGTTCGGCGTGCGCCGCTCAGCGGAGCTGGACCGGGCGCGCGAGATCAAGCCCATCATCGATTCGGCCGATATTCTGCTCGATCTGCATTCCATGCTTTGGCCCTCGGACCCGCTGCTGCTCTGTGGCGCCGGGCCACGCGGGCGGGCATTGGGTTTGGCGGTGGGCACACCGGATCTGGTGGTGGCCGATGCCGGGCATGCCGGTGGCAAAAGGCTGATCGATTACGGGCGCTTTACCGAGAATGCCCCCAATGGCGCCGCCTGTCTGTTGGCCGAGGCCGGCGCCCACTGGCGGCGGGAGGCCGTGGCGCAAAGCCGCGCCACCGTGTGGGCCCTGCTGCGCCATGCCGGGATGATGGAAGGCCACCGCCCAGCCCCGTCACGACGTTTCGCCGAAGTGATCAGGCTGATCACCGCCCGCACGAACCGGTTCACGTTCGAGAGGGAGTTTCGCGGCGGCGAGATCATCGCGCGCGCGGGCACCCTGATCGCCCATGACGGGGATGAGGAAATCCGCACGCCGGAGGATAATCTCATCATGATCATGCCCAGCCTGAAAGTCGGTTACGGCCATACCGCGGTGCGGCTGGCGCGCATGTCGAAGGAAGCAGGGTAGAACGGCGTAACATCGAGCCTGCTTGAAACCCCTCATGGGGCCGTGCGGGATGTCAGGCGGCGCTTATTAGCGCAGCAGCGCATCCGCCAGCGCGGTCCAGCTTGCCTCGTCGGGCGTCAGCAACAGCCCGCCCTCGGTTCGGGACGGCCGGTATGGCGAACCGTCGAAATGCCGGGCATGGCCGCCCGCCTCGCGGTGCAGCAGCACGCCCGCCGCATGATCCCAGGGCAACAGCTTGCGAAACATCTGCGCATGGCAATAGCCGGCCGACAGCATGCGGTATTGGTGCGCCGCGCAACGGTAATCCGTCACCGCCGCCAGCTTGTCCAGCCGGTGCAGCACATGAGAGCGCAAGGGCTCCGGCATGAACCGCCAGGACATGGAGCCGACCATCTGATCGACCGGCACGGGAGCGGCCACATGCATCCGGCGGCGCGCGCCATCGGCCGCCACCAGCCAGCTTCCCCGCCCTTTGAGCGCCACGGCGCAATCATCGCCAAACGGATCGAAGATGAAGCCCGCCAGCAGCTCATCCGCCTCCACCAAGGCCGCCATGACCCCGAACAAAGGCAGCTCGGAGGTGAAATTGGCCGTGCCGTCGATCGGATCGAGGATCCAGACCCGCCCCGGCTCCGCAAGCCGCTCGATGCGCGCCATGCCGCTGGAAACGGCTTCCTCGCCAATGACGTCGTCCTTGGGAAAAAGCCGGTTCAACCCGGCCTTCAGCGCTTGTTCCGCCGCCACGTCGGCCACCGTCACCGGGTCCAGCGGCCCGGCCTTGGTGCGCACATCCCCCGGCGCCAGCTTCTTGAACCGGGGCAGGATCTCCGTCCGCGCCACGTGCCGTAGCAGATCGGTGACGGATTTCACCTCGCTCTCGTTCATAATGTATCGAACCTCGCTCTATCGGTGGCGGAGAGCCTGACCCGCAGCTTCATCCGGGTTTCGCCATCCTCGCGGGAGAGTACCTCGCCATGGCGGTACAGCCACGCAATCCGCGCGCCATCAGCCACGGGCACCTCCAGCTCGAAAACCTCCTGCGTCGCCGCCAGGCGCGAATCAATTTCCGCCAGCAAGCCGGGCAATCCCTCGCCCGTGAGGGCGGAAACAGCCACCCCCTCGCCCTGCACCACATGCGCGACCCCGCCCAGCATGTCCGCCTTGTTCAACACTTCCAGCGCGCGGGTCGGCCAATCCTCGTCCAACGCGCCGTCCTTGGCCATGCGGTTGAGCACGCCGCGCACATCCTTGGCCTGCGCCTCGGTATCAGGATGAGAGACATCGCGCACATGCAGCAGCAAATCCGCCTCCGCCACCTCTTCCAGCGTGGCACGGAAGGCGGCCACCAGCTCTGTCGGCAGTTCGGAAATGAAACCCACCGTATCGGACAGGATGATGTTGCGCCCGGAAGGCAATGTGAGCGCGCGCATGGTCGGGTCCAGCGTGGCGAAAAGCTGGTCCTCCGCCATCACGGCGGCCCCGGTCAGGGCGTTGAAGAGAGTGGATTTCCCCGCATTGGTGTACCCCACCAGCGCCACGATCGGGTAGGGCACCTTCTTGCGCGCGCCGCGGTGCAGCCCGCGCGTGCGCCGGACATCCTCCAGCTCGGCCTTCAGTTTCACGATCCGCTCGCCGATCAAGCGGCGGTCCGCCTCGATCTGCGTTTCACCGGGCCCGCCCAGAAAGCCAAAACCGCCGCGCTGGCGTTCAAGATGGGTCCAGGACCGCACCAGCCGGGAGCGCTGATATTCGAGATGCGCCAGTTCCACCTGCAACGCCCCCTCGCGCGTGCGGGCGCGCTCGCCGAAAATATCGAGAATGAGGCCCGTGCGGTCGATCACCTTGATGCCCCAGGCTTTTTCCAGATTGCGCTGCTGCACGGGACTCAAGGTGGAATCCACCACCGCCACGTCCACCCGCGCGTCGCGCAACGCGGCGGCGGCGGCTTCCACCTGCCCCTTGCCCAGCAGGGTGGCGGGCGTGACCGAGCGGAGCTGGAAAATCCGCTCATGCACGATCACCAGCCCGATGGAAGCGGCCAGCCCCACCGCCTCAGACAGGCGGGCCTCGGCGGAGCGGCTCTGCCCCGCGGCAAAGGCCGCCTGTTTGTCCCAAGGCAGCAAGATCGCCGCCCGGCTCGGCGGGGGCGCTGTGTCCTTCATCACGCCATCCGGGACTTCAGCCTTCGGAGTCCTGGTCGTAATTCGGCTCCGGGGCGCGGCTGAGCTTGAGCGTGCCCGGCCCACCCTCGGCGGCCGGGGCCGCCCCTTCCGTGCGGGCGGCGTCGAACAGCATGATCGGCGCGCCAGGCATCACGGTGCTGATGGCGTGCTTATAGACAAGCTGCGTGTGCCCGTCCCTGCGCAGCAGGACCGAAAAATTATCGAACCAGGTGATGACGCCCTGGAGCTTCACGCCATTGACCAGAAACACCGTCACCGGCGTCTTGCTCTTGCGGACGTGATTCAGGAATACGTCCTGCACGTTTTGCGACTTTTCATTGGCCACGATGGTACCCCTTTGTTTTTGTCGTCCGCTTTGCCGGGCGAGTGATTGATTCGACTGCAAAAATTTCAAGTTTGGCCGGCTGCGTGGCGCAGACCGCCCAGGCCCCCACTATAGCAAAATGGTGCAACGCGACAACCGCGCCTCCTACCTCTTGCCAGCATGGGGCTTTTCCCTCAAATCATGCCCCGATACCGGAGTTCGCCATAAAATGGCCGCAAACCCCCTGCCCGCCGTCCTTCCCGCGGAGCCGACGCAAGCCAGGCGCTTCGGCAAGACCCGCGCCGCCCAGTCCAGCGCCACGCTTGAGGATTACGCCGAGCTGATCGATGACCTGCTGACCAGCACCGGCAGTGCCCGCCCCACGGACATCGCCCGGCGGCTGGGCGTCTCGCATGCCACGGCGATCAAGACCATCGGACGTCTGAAGCGCGAGGGGCTGGCGACCTCCCTGCCTTACCGCGGCGTGTTCCTGACGGAGGCCGGAAGCCGTCTGGCCGCCAAAAGCCGGGAGCGCCACCGTGTGGTGGTGGAAGTGCTCATCGCCATCGGCGTGCCGCGCGAAGCGGCGGAAGAGGACGCGGAGGGCATGGAGCATCACATCTCCCCCGCGACCCTGGCGGCATTCCGGGCCTTTCTGAAACAAGCCTGAGCACGCGGGGGCAAGCCGCGCCGCCTCGGTTTTAACCCGAACGTCTAAAACCTGACGGACAGCGCCACCGAGCCATATTGAAACGCCGGGGCGGAATGATGGAATTCCGGTGTCTCAAACGTCTCCACGGCGGATAGCCGCACACCGCGATAAATCACCGCCGCGCCGACCTCCAAATCTCCTTGCCAATGAGTCAGCCCGGTTCCTCGGCTGGATTGGAAGGTATTGCCCTGGATGAGCAGGTTGTGCGCGACGAAACGCCCCAGCACACCGCCAAAGACATACCACACGAATGGCCGCGTGGGGGTATAGGCGTCCGTGCCGGAAAGCTGAGGCTGGATCAGCGCCGGACCGAAATCCGAATCCAACCCCTGGCCGAAACGCAGGATACCGCCCGCCTGGGCATAAATCTCGCTATTGCCCAACTGCCCGGTGAGCTGCGGCAATAGCTGCAAGCCGACTCCGTCGAAATCCGCGAGATTTTCACGCCAGATGCGCCCGCCGAAAAAATCCAGCGTCGGTTCGTTATGGAGCTGATAACCCCAGCCTTTGTTGGTGGTGTCACCGATGATCGCATGGAAACCGTTCTGCACGGATTGCGCCAGAGAGGCCGGTCCCACGACCCCCACCGCGGCACCGGCGATGGAGCGCATTTGCGTGGTATCCTGGATCAGGCTCAGGCGCAGGGAAAGCTGCCCGGCATAAGGACGGTCCTGCGGGTCGGGATCGTAAAGCTGTGTATCCGTCGGCGTGAAGATCACCTGCTGGAGGTCGATCTCAAGCCGTTGCCGCCCCTCGCCGAACATGCCGTGGCCAAGCTGGGAGATAAATCCCGGCACCGCGCCGGTCGGGCCGACATAACCGAGCCGTTCGCCGGAGGTATATAGCTCATCCGTGCCGGGCAAGGAGAGCGCGTCGTCCTCAAGCTGAACGGTGACGATGCTGTGTGGATCATCCGGCGGCAAGGCGGCGCGCGCTGAGGAAAATGAGCCGAGCGTGGCCACGCCGAGCGCGGCGAGACAAGATGCAGTCACGTATTTCTTCACGTTTGAACAGCCTCTTATTGAAAAGCAAAACCGGAGACGCTGTTACAAGATGGATTGCCGGTAACGAAAAAGCAAACCACCGGCCGGGCTCTCACCGCTCCCGGCCGGTGCTCAAGGCCAGGTCGATCAGCCGTTCCAGCACCTCGCCCTCTTGCGCGCCGGCGATCGCGTGCTCGCCATCGACAAGGAAGCAAGGCACGCCATTTATGCCCAGCCTGTGGGCATGAAGATTCTCCGCATGCACGAACTCCGCCCCCTCGCCCGTCTCCAGAAACTCCATCGCGGCCCGCTCATCCATGCCCGCCTGCCCCGCCAGCATTGCAAGCACGGCATGGCTGCCAATATCCTGCCCCTCGACGAAATGCGCGGCGAAGATACGCGCCACCAGCCTGTCGGCCATGCCCATGCGCGCCGCCTCGCGCACCAGCCGGTGCGCATCCACGCTGCTGGGGGTTCGCCGGATGGCGGAAAAATTAAATTCAATGCCCTCCGTCGCCCCCAACTCGGCGATGGAGGCGTAAAGCCGGCGCGCCCTGTCCTCCGCGCCGAATTTGCGGATCATGTAATCGGCGCGCGCCATGCCGTTCCGGGGCATGTCGGGGTTTAGCAGAAAAGGGCGCCAGTTCAGCTCCGCATCCAGCCCGCGCCGGCGGGCCAGCAGAAAGAAAAGCCGCTTCACCCCCAGATAACACCAGGGACATACGAAATCGAACACGATCTCGATCACCAGCCGTGGCGGCGGAGGAGCCAGACTATTCATTGGCCGAACATAGCGGCATTCGCCCGCCAGGGCGAGCGTTTGGCACACTGGCGCGAAACTTGCCGCCACCGGCGCGCCAGCCCCGGGTTCGCGCGGCCACGCGCGGGGCCGACAAGCTTGTTCGGAGGGGGATTATCGCCTAATTCCGTGGCATGACCGAAAGCAACGACAAGACCCCCGAAACCCCGGCGCCGCAGGACGAGGCCTTGCTGGAAGCACCGGATGAACGCATCGCCCGGCTGGAGCAGGAAGCGCAGGAGATGCGCGACAAATGGCTGCGCGCCGAGGCCGAGATGGCCAATCTACGCGCCCGCACCAAGCGCGAGGTCGAGGATGCGCGCCTCTACGCCGTGCAGAAATTCGCCAAGGATGTGGTCGAGGCCGCCGAAAACCTGAAACGCGGCATCGACAGCCTGCCGGCGCGCGCCGAAGGAGAGCCGGAATTGCTGACCAAGCTACGCGAGGGCTTCGAGGGCATCGAACGCTCCTTCATCGGCATTCTGGAGCGCAACGGCATCACCCGCAGCGACCCGACCGGCGCGGCCTTCGACGCCAATCTGCATCAGGCCATGGCCGAGCAGGACAGCACGGACCATCCCCCCGGCACCGTGCTGCAGGCCTGGAGCCAGACATGGCAGCTCAATGGCCGGCTGCTGCGCCCGGCCATGGTCGTCGTCTCCAAGGCCCCCGCCCAGCAGGGCTGAGCACCGGCCGCGCCGGGGCAATATCCGATCAGATAAAGCCATCCCAGATAAAGCCATCTGATCGGATAAACCGCCCGGAAATTTTCTAAGCCCCGGTACTTTCCCAAGGCCAACCAGCCCTGTTGGGGCGCTGTTTCCAAAAAGCGCCCCTCAGCGGCGCTTGGTCATGTGTTTTTGAAACGGCCGCTAATTCCTCGAAGGCGAGCTAGCCTTCGGCGGCTGTTCCCCGAGCCCGAAAATGCCGCGCAAGACCCCCGGCGTCAGCGCCGAAAGCGGATTGACGCGCACGGAGGGACTGTCCAGATCGCCTTGCACATGCGCGCGCACGGCGAATAATCCGCCCCCCTTCTCAGCGGAGAACAACCGCCCCAGCAGGGGAATTTTCCCCGGCAGGGAATTGATCGCGTAGGCCGGGACGATGGTGGTGTCGAGGTCGCATGTTCCCGCCCGGGTGTTCACCGTGCCGCTGGCCGTAAAGCCCAGCGATTCCGAATAAGCGTCGGCGCCATGCAGCTCCAATATATCGCCATTCAGCGTGAAGGGCACCAAGGCGTGATCGATCAGCAGCCCAGGCCCGGAAACCGCCTCCGCCACGCCGTAAAGCGTGGCGGCCTGCAGCACCTTGGTAAAGCCCGGCGCCTTCACCAGCCGCGCATCCGTCAGCTTCAACGTGCCGCGCGCCGCACCACCGCCAAACGCCGCCGTCAAATCCAGCCCGCCGCCGCGCATCCCGTCATAAGCGCCGAGCGCGCGCAGCAGCTCCCCCGCATCCTCTCCCTGTAAGGTCAGGTCATGGCGCCCATCCGGCGGGGAGGTCACGCTCAGGGTCAGCCCGCGGGCCTTGCCGCTGGCCGTGGAAAGGCTTTCCCCCCGCCCCGCGGCGCCGAGGGTGACATCGCGCAGCGGCGGCGCGGGCGACTTGGCGAGGTAAAATTTCCCGAATGCCAGCCTGGCCCGCCAGGGCAACCCGGCGGCGGCGGGCTCGCCGGCCGGTGCCACCGCCGCCCGCGAGGCCCGCCCCAGGGCGCTGCCTTGCTCTTTCGCGCGCACATCCAGCACCGCGCCGGACAGATTCAGCCCCCACGGCTCGCCGGGCGCCGCCGGTGGCACCAGCGTACCGCTGGCCTCGGTCCGGCCGATATGCGCCGCATCCAGCACGAAACGCGCGCCGGCACCATGGGCGCGCAGCGTGAAATCCGGCGCGTTCACCGTCAGTGTCTGGATCATGTCCAACGCACCGTCCCGCAGCGTGAAGCGCGACATGACGCGCCCAGCCTCGCCGGGGGATTTTTGCCAGCCCAACACCGGCAGGGCGAGCCCGGCCGGGGTCAAGTCGATGGTCAGCACGGCCTGCTGAACCCCGCCCGGTGGACCGCTGAGAGAAAAGTCGAACGGCGCCGTGCCCTGCGCGGCGGAGCTGACATTGCTCGGCGTGTCGAGCCCGAAGACATGCCAGAGGCGCCGCCCGGCAATGCCATGCAGCTGCAAAACCTCGTTCCCGCCATGGTCGAAGGTCTGATCCACCGTCAATGTCGCGGGTTCCCCGGCGAAATCCGTGCGGGCGCTGGCGTGCAGCGTGTGGCCGTCCGTCGTCAGCGCCACCTGGCCATTGGTGAACCCGATGCCGGGGATCAGCGTGTCCATGCGCACATCGGTGATGTCCGCCCGCACAGTCAGCGCCACCTCCTCCTTGTGCAGATCCTTCTTGAAGGGAATGGTGGCGTCCAGCACGCCATGAGCCATGCCGGTGGCGCGCCTGACCTCCGGCGGCGTGCTGTCCAGCAGGTCGAGCGGGGGCGCGCCCAAAATCGCCAGCACGTCCCGCACCTTGCCGGACAGGTCGAGCTTCAGATCGCCGAACTGGTCCTTGGCGGTCATGTCGGTGATGACGAGGCTGCCATGATTCAGCTTCACCCCGCCCGCCTCGCCGCTGGTGGCGGTGATCACCGCCGTATCCATGCCGGGCATGACGAACTGGCCGTTCATATGCACCAGCGGCGTGGCGCCTGTCAGCCAATCCAGGGTCAGGTCGTCGCCGTCGAACTGACCATGCGCGTTCACCACCCTGAAATGCGACAGATCGCCATTGGCCGCCATGTCGAACGTGAAATGCGCGCCACGCGCGGTGCCCGCGGTGATATTCTCCGTCACCCATTGGCGTGTTTCGGGCATTGCCGCGGGCGGCCAGAACGCGGCCAGGTCCTGCGCGCGCACCTCATCCAGCGTCACATCGAGCCGGCCGAGCCATAATCCTTCCCGGTGGGCGTGGAAGCTGAAGGTCAGACGCGGGGCACTGGCGCCGCGCCGCTGCAACTGGGCCATGCCATCGCTGACCGTCACGCCGCCCCCGCGCGCGACCCTCAGCACGAAGGAGGCCTGCTCCAGCGCCACGCTGTTGGGGTTCACGCCGACATCCCCCTTGCCGATGCTGACATGCATGTCCCCGCTCGACAGCGTGAAACCCGCCCCCGGCCATAGATCGGCGGACCATGAGACCGGCACGTTTCCGCCCGGAAAAGTGGCTCCCTCGCCGGTCAGCTGCACGGGCGCCCTGCCGCCGAACAGATCCGCCGCGGGCATGACAAGATTGGCGGTGGGAATATCGGCCAGCGCCCCGCCTGAATCCGTCCGCACCTTAATGCCGCCCAGGCGCAGCACGAACGGCACGGCCCCGCCTTTATGGTACCCCGCCCAGGCCAGCTCGGCCTTGGCCACATGCACATTCACGCCCTCGCCGGTGAGCTGCGTCGCCAAGCGGGACGCCAGCACGGGAATGTCCAGCGGCCCCTGCGACAGCCGGAACGCCAGCAGCCCGAACAGCCCCAGGGCAAGCAGGATCAGCAAAATGGCGATCCGGCCGAGCTGGTGCAGCGCCTCTATGACAATCCAGGCGGCTTGACCTCTGCGTGGCTTCATTCTGTTCTGCTTGCCAGATGCCCGGCGATCTTCACAAGCCATCCTTTCCACAAGCGGCCGATCAGGCGGCGGCCGAGAGGCTGCGCGCGGATTTCGCCGCCCTCGGCACAGGCGAGGCCGCCTTCGCCGCCAGCGAATCGGGCGCCGCGCTGCTGGATGCCCTGGGCGGCAATGCGCCTTATCTGGCGGAACTTGCCTGCCGGGAGCCCGCAACGCTGCTGGCCTGCATGAGGACCGGCCCATGGCGGGAGGCGCAATCCGTCCTCGCCACCCTGGATGGCTTGGCGCCGGACATGCCCCGCCCGGAACTCAGCGCCGCCCTGCGCGGCGCCAAGCGGCGCATGGCGCTTACCATCGCCATCGCCGATCTCGGCGGATTCTGGCCGCTGGAGGAAGTCACCGCCGCATTGTCCAACCTCGCGGAGGCCGCCTTGCGCGCCGCCACCCGGCATTTGCTGCGCGCCTTGCACCAAAGCGGGGATATCGTTTTGCCCGACCCCGGCGACCCCGAACGCGAAAGCGGCTTCACCACGCTGGCCCTGGGCAAGCTCGGCGCGCGGGAGCTGAATTATTCGTCGGACATCGACCTCGTCCTGCTCTACGACCCGGACGCCGCGCCCTATGGGGCGGAGTCCCAGCCGCTGATGGCCCGGCTGGCGCGCGACCTCACCACCCTGCTTTCGGCGCGGGACGAGGAAGGCTACGTGTTCCGGGTGGATCTGCGGTTGCGGCCCGATCCCGGCGCGACACCTCCCGTCGTGTCCCTGCTCACGGCGCTCACCTATTACGAGAGCCATGGCCGCACCTGGGAGCGGGCCGCCTTCTCCAAGGCCAGGCCCGTGGCCGGAGACATCGCCCTGGGTCAGCAATTTCTCGCCGCCATCCGCCCCTTCATCTGGCGCAAATATCTGGATTTCGCCGCGATTTCCGACATTCATGAGATGAAGCGCCAGATCGACGCGCAGCAAGCCGCCCATGGGCTGCGCGGTTTCGACGTGAAGCTGGGGCGCGGCGGCATCCGCGAGATCGAATTCACCGTGCAGACCTTAGGCCTGGTCTGGGGCGGGCAAAACCCCACATTGCGCATTCCCGCCACGTTGGAGGCCCTGCCCGCCCTGGCCCGTGCCGGGCATATGCCAGAGCGCGCGGCCCGGCAGCTCGCCGCCGATTACCGGGAACTGCGCCGGGTGGAACACCGTCTGCAAATGGTGGCGGACCGCCAGACCCATGAATTGCCGGGCAACGATGCCGCGCTGGAGGCTTTTTGTGTTTTCCTGGGCGCGCCCCGGTTCAAACATGAGTTTCCACGCCTGCTGAAGCGTGTGCACAAACATTTCCTGGATTTTTTCGATGCCGGCGCGCCGGAGGGCCAGGACACCCTGGACCCAGGACCGGCGGGGCCGCCACCGGCTGTGTTTTCCGACAGGCTGACGGCGCTGGGCTTCAAGGATGTGAAGCACATCGCCGAGCGGCTGCGCGACTGGGCCGGCGGCGGCATGCCGGCCTTGCGCTCACCGCGCGCGCGGGAATTGCTGGCGGGCCTGTTGCCGCATCTGCTGGCCGCCCTGGGGGCTCAGCCCGAGCCGGACAAGACATTCGCGCATTTCGACACGCTGCTGAGCCGCCAGCGCGCCGGGGTGCAGTTGCTGTCTCTCTTCACCCATAACACCGCCTTGCTGAAGCGTCTGGCCGCCGTGCTCGGCGCCGCCCCAGCGCTGTCCGACTATCTGACCGACGACCCACAGGCGCTGGACGGGCTGCTGGCGCCGCAGGCGCGCTTTGCCGCGCCGCGCCCGCTGCTGCGCAGGCTGCTGGCCGAGGCCGAGGATCTGGAACAGGCCGCCGCCACCACGCGCCGCTTCGTCCGGCAGGAGGAATTCCATCTTTCCGTCGCCACGTTGGAAGGGCGGCTGAACGCGAACGAGGCCGGGCATCTGCGCAGCGCCCTGGCGGAAGCCGCGCTCTCGCAATTGATGCCGTTGGCCCTCGCGGCGCATAAGGAACGCCACGGCCCGGTGCGCGGCGCCAAAATCGCCGTGGTGGCGCTGGGCAAGGCCGGTGCTGGGGAAATGCTGGCGGGGTCGGACCTGGACCTGATGCTGATCTATGATCATGCGCCCGCCGCCTTTGCCCCGACCCAATGGTTCGTGCGGCTCAGCCATGGCTTCATCGGCGCGCTGACGGCGCAAGGGCCGGGCGGGCCGCTCTATCAGGTGGATATGAGGCTGCGCCCTTCCGGCAATGCCGGGCCGGTGGCCGTCTCGCTCGCCGCCTTCCGCAATTACCATGCGCGGGACTCCTGGACCTGGGAGCGGCTGGCCCTGACCCGCGCGCGGGTGATGGCGGCGACTCCCGGTTTCGCCGCCACCGTGCGCGAGGCTATTTTGAATGCGCTGTGCCGCCCGGAGCCGCGCGCCAAGATCCTGACCGATACCGCCGCCATGCAGGCCCGCCTTGCCGCCGACATGCCCCCACGCGGGCCTTTCGACCTGCGGGCCATACCGGGGGGCATGATGGAGACGGGCTTCATCGCGCAGGCGCTGCAACTCATCCATGGCGCCAGCGCGCCCGCCTTGTTCCAGCCCAACACGGCGGGCGCGCTGCGGGGGCTGGCCGCGGCCGGGCTGCTGCGCCAGGGCGAGGCCGAAACGCTGATCCATGCCGATTTTCTCTGGCGCAGCATCCAAGGCATCAACCGCATCACCGGGCTTCCCATCCGCGCCAGCGAGCCGCCAGGGGCGATGATGGAACCGCTGCTGCGCGCCACCGGCTTTGAGAGCCCGGCGGCGCTGCAAGGCGAAATCGCCGATACCGCCAGCGCCGCGCACGAGATTTTCTCACGCTTGATCATTGAAGGAGCTGCCCCATGAGCCTCACCGAAGGTGCCCCGGCACCGGATTTCTCCCTTCCCGCCACGGGGGGGCGCACCGTCTCGCTCGCAAGTCTGAGGGGCAAGCCGTTCGTGCTGTATTTCTATCCTCGCGCCGACACGCCCGGCTGCACCAAGGAAGCCTGCGCCTTTCAGGCCGGGTTGCCGGATTTTTCGGGACTCGATGTCACCGTTATCGGCGTGTCCAAGGACAAAATGGCGGCGCTGGAGACATTCGCCGAAAAATACACGCTGGAATTCCCCCTGGCCTCCGATCCGGACGCACAAGCGATCGATGCCTATGGCGCCTGGCAGGAAAAATCCATGTATGGGAAAAAATATATGGGCATTCAACGTTCCACCGTGCTGGTGGACGCCAAGGGCAAGGTCTCGAAAATCTGGCCGAAGGTGAAAGTTGAAGGCCATGCCGAGGATGTCCTGAAAGCCGTGCGGGCGCTGGGCTGACGACTCCACCGCCGGGCGGGCCAAGCCCGGCGGAAAAGTTAAAGCAACGCTTTCGATACGTTGAATTTCACCATTGCTTAACCTTACCGCCCTCATCATGATCCCGTAATGGAAAAAGGTTCGTGCATCGTGGGCTTATTCATAGAAAACCAAACCCGGGAAAACCAAACCCGGGAAGCGCCCCTCCCCCGCCACGGCACGGATGAAGCCGCGCGGCGCGCGCACAGCCTCGCAAGCTACGAAATTCTGGATAGCGACCCCGAAGCCGCCTTCGATTCCATCGCGCAATTGGCGGCGCTCATCTGCAACGCGCCCCTAGCTGTCATTTGTTTTTTCTCTTCCAGCGGGCAATGGGTCAAGGCTGGCTGGGCCGCGCCTTCGCACACGGCCAGGCTTAAGGCCCTGCCGCGCCATCTGAACCTGCATGACGAAACCTTGCTGGATCAAGGGCACGGCGCCATTCCAGCCATTCTGAACCTGCAATTATTGATCGCCATGCCGCTCATCGCGCCGGATGGGCTCACTCTCGGCAATCTTATCGTGTTCAACCAGCACAAACACACCCTGCGGCGAAACCAGCGCACGGCACTTGGCGTTTTATCCAGGCAAGTCATGGAGCTTTTGGAAATGCGCCGGGCTCTGGTTGGATTGTCCCAGGCCAATGCCCGCCTTGGGCAGCAGAATATGACCGATGCGTTGACGACCGTTCCCAATCGCCGCGCCTATGATCACAAACTGTCCGAGGAAACGGCGCGGGCCGCGCGTACCGGGGGGGCTCTCTGCCTGCTCCTGCTCGATATCGATCATTTCAAGACTTATAACGATGAATTCGGTCATCCCGCCGGAGACGCCGCCTTGAAAGCCGTGGCACGGATGCTGCAATCGGCCTTGCGGCCCTATGATTTTCTGGCCCGTTACGGCGGCGAGGAATTTGCCGTCATCCTGCCTTCAACCAATCTCACGGAAGCGCTTTTGGTGGCGGAACGGTTGCGCGCATTGGTCGCCAACTCACCGCTTCAGCACCGAAACGTAACCGTTTCCATCGGTGTTTCACGGCTCGATGTGGAATCAGGCGCGCGCGCGCTGGTCCAGGCCGCCGACAATGGATTGTACCGGGCCAAGGCCACCGGGCGCAACAAGGTGATCATCGGCAAGCTACGCAACGATACGGTGGCTGGTTCCGCCCGCCGCTAGCCCTCGCCACCCCCGGAATAAACCGGGGACGCTTTCCAGTGGCGACGAGAGCGTGAAAACGCCGTCAGGCGGCCTGGATCAATGAGCCGGAAACCCGCAAGGCCATCAACCGGGCACGCAGCCCTTGCGGCAATTGGCGCGCAGCCTTCACGCGCGGATAGTCCATTTCAGCGATGCAGGCTCCAGCCCCCAGCGCCTCATGCTCGTTCCAATTGTCGAAATTCATTCGTCCCGCGTTGTCAACGAAACTTTCGCTCGCCACCCCGTTGGAGATCAGCAAATCATGGCTTGCCAACTCGACATGGTAATAAACAAAATGATCCGCCATCTCCTCGCGCAGAATGGTCAAACCATTCACCAACGCGCCCGCCTCAACCAGAACGCCATCCAGAAACAAGGCATGGGCGGGGGAGACACGAAGGTCCTGCCTCGGCAAGGCCTCTCCCAAGGCACCGGCCTTGATCAGAACCGGCGCGGCACGCAATGGATCGGCGAAGCGACCCGCGATGGTGGAACGGCCCAGCCAGCGCACCGGCACCGCCTGGCCCGCCGCGGTGAGAACCATGTCCCCGGCCTTGAGGGTCTCCACGGCGACTTCGCCTGAAACAGTCCTGATCTTCGTGCCGGCGAGAAAACAAGTCACGTCGGTGACGGTGCCGCCATCCTCCAGAGCGTAGGATCCACCGGAGGCGGGCTGATAGGAGGTATATTGGTAATACGGGTTGTGCCTGCTGTAGCTGTTGCCATTGAACGTGCCGCTGGTGACCGTGACCGTGCCCGTATAAAGGCTGGCCGGCTCCTCGACACCGTTTTCCCAATCCAGGAATAATTTGCTGCCATCCGAGGCGGTGAGCTCAATCTCGTAATTGAAATTCGAACTCTCCCCACCCCCATGATAGACCGTGCCCGTGCTGTAGACTTCCGTCGTGCCGTCATTGGTCAGCGTCACCACGACATCCGAAACACTCGTCAGCGTTTCCGCGCTGTCATAAGTATCCGTCCATGTTCCGGAAATGGAAGCGCCATCCGTAAAAACGGCATCGTTCAGAGTCGACGTCACGGTGGTATCTGACATGCTGATTTCCTATAAACTTCGCAATTCCGACAAAAAGCACGAGCGATTTTGTCAGGTTAGCTGCCCGATCCGTTCTAATTGATCAAGCAACATTTCCGTTATCGGATCGGCCCAGACCACCCAAAAACAACCATAAGTGGAATGAACTGTTTTCGAAAAAAAACAATCGACGCCCCGCCAGCGCGGCTCGGTTCAGGTGAAACTCAGCGCTGCGTTTTCGCGCAATAAAACGTGCCGCGGCCAGATTGGACGACCCGCCGGATCCCCTCGCAGGCGGGAGGGCCAGGACAGCGCTCACACGCCTCCCCCTCACGGCCATAAACTTTCCAGGCATGCTGAAAATAACCAAGCTCACCGCTTGGCTGCACATAATCGCGCAAGGAGGACCCTCCCGCCGCGATCGCCTCGACCAGCGTGGCGCGCACGGCCTGGGCCAGCGCCTCAAACCTGGGGCGGGAGATTTTGCCCGCCGCGCGGAGGGGGGAAATACCCGCGCGAAACAGCGCCTCGCTCGCATAGATATTCCCGATGCCCGCCACCACCCGCTGGTCCAGCAGCACGGCCTTTATGGGGGCGGATCGCCCCTTCGCGATCGCGGCCAGATAATCGCCGGAAAACTCATTGCCCAGCGGTTCCGGTCCCATCCCCGCCAGCAATCTATGGTTGTCCTCCGCCGCCGTGCATACCAGATCCAACATTCCGAACCGGCGTGGATCCACAAACCCCACGCGCCCGCCATCTTCGGTCTCGATGGTCAAATGCTCATGCGCGGACTCGGGCTTATCCAGCAACATCCGGCCGGACATGCCGAGATGGATCAGCATCGACCAGCCATTATCCAGCCGCATCAGCATGAACTTGCCCCGGCGCCGGAAACCCCGCACGGTGGCGCCGGTCAGCATGCGCGGCAGTTCAGGCGGCACGGGCCAACGAATATCGGCGCGGCGCAGGGTGGCGCGGACAATGCGCCGGCCGGTCAGATGACCGTCCAGCCCGCGCATCACGGTTTCGACCTCGGGGAGTTCCGGCATGGCAAAACAAGGCTATAAAGCCCCCCATGAGCCAGAACAATGCCCCGCACGATCCGCAAGACACCGCCGATTTCGGCTTCCGCTCCGTCCCCAGGGGCGAAAAAAGCACCCTGGTGCGGGAAGTGTTCGATTCCGTGGCCGGCAAATACGATGTGATGAACGATCTGATGTCGCTCGGCATCCACCGGCTCTGGAAACGTGAATATCTCACGATGCTGGACCCGCGCCCCCACCACAAGCTGCTGGACCTGGCGGCGGGCACCGGGGACATCACCTTTGGCTGGCTGAAACGCGGCGGCGGACCGGTGGTGATGTCGGACATCAACGAATCCATGCTGAATGTGGGGCGGGACCGGGCCACCGCCAACGGCTATCTGGGCGATATCGAGTTCCTGGTGGCGGACGCGGAGGCGCTGCCGCTGGCGGCACGGGCATTCGACCGTGTCTCCATGGCATTCGGGCTGCGCAACTGCACCAACAAGCAGAAAGTGATCGAGGAAGCCTTCCGCCTGCTGCGCCCGGGCGGGCGCTTCCTGGTGCTGGAATTCTCCAAGCTGCAAATCGCGGGGTTGGAAAAGCTGTACGACACGTGGTCCTTCCAGGCCTTGCCGAAAATCGGCGGCATCGTGGCCAAGGATTCCGAGAGCTATCAGTACCTCGCGGAGAGCATCCGCATGTTCCCCCCGCAGGAGGAGCTAAAACAGATGTTCGAGACCGCTGGGTTCGAGCGCGTGAGCTACCGCAACCTCTCCGGCGGCATCGCCGCCATCCACGCCGGCTGGAAGCTGTGAAGCGCATCCTGCTCATCGTCACGGGCGGCATCGCGGCCTATAAGGCGCTGGAGCTGGTGCGCCTGGCCACCAAGGCGGGCATTGGCGTTACCGCCGTGCTCACCAAATCCGGCGCGCAATTCGTCACGCCGCTGTCGCTGCAGGCCCTCACCGGCTCCAAGGTCCATCAGGATCTATTTTCCCTGACCGATGAAAGCGAGATGGGCCATATCGAGCTGTCCCGCTCGGCCGATCTCGTCGTCGTGGCCCCGGCCAGCGCGGACATATTGGCCAAAATGACCGCCGGGCTGGCCGACGACCTCGCCAGCACCCTGCTCCTGGCCACGGACAAGCCCGTGCTGGTGGCCCCGGCCATGAATGTGCGCATGTGGCAACACCCGGCCACCGAGGCCAACATGGCCCTGTTGAAGCAGCGCGGCGTGCTGGTGGTGGAGCCGGATGAAGGCCCGATGGCCTGCGGCGAATATGGCCCCGGCCGTCTGGTGGAACCGCCGGAGATCCTCGCCGCCATCCAGGCCGCGCTGCATACCGGCCCGTTGCGGGGCAGGCACGCCATCGTCACCTCCGGCCCCACCCATGAGCCGATCGACCCGGTGCGCTTCATCGCCAACCGCTCCTCCGGCCGCCAGGGCCATGCCATCGCCGCGGCCCTGGCGGCCCTTGGCGCGCGTGTCACCCTTGTTTCCGGCCCCGTCGCCCTGGCGGACCCGCCGGGCCTTGTCACCATCCATGTGGAAACCGCCCGCGAAATGCAGGAAGCCGTGCAGGAAGCCCTGCCGGCCGACATCGCCATTTGCGCCGCCGCCGTGGGGGATTGGCGCGCCGAAACCGAGGCCGGGCAAAAAATCAAGAAAGATGGCGGCACCCCACCCGCCCTCGTCTTGGCTGAAAACCCGGATATTCTGGCGGGTCTTTCCGCCCCCGGCCCACGGCGCCCGCGCCTCGTCGTCGGTTTCGCGGCGGAGACGGAGAAACTGGCGGAACACGCCGCCGCCAAGAAGGCCCGCAAGGGGTGCGACTGGCTGGTCGCCAACAATGTCGGTGGCACCGGCATCATGGGCGGCAGCGAGAACGAGGTGCTGCTGCTCACCGAAACAGGTGGCGCGCATTGGGAACGCATGAACAAGCTGGCGGTGGCGCAACGCCTTGCCGCGAAGATCGGAGAATATTTCAGATGAAACCTGTTGGAGTGAAGATCCGCCGCCTGCCGCATGGCGAAGGGCTGGCATTGCCGGGCTACGCCACGGCCGGCGCCGCGGGCATGGATCTTCTGGCCGCCGTGCGGGCACCCGTGACCATCGAGCCCGGCCAACGCGCCCTCATCCCCACCGGCTTCTGCATCGCCCTGCCGGATGGCTATGAGTTGCAAATGCGCCCACGCTCAGGCCTCGCGCTGAAAAACGGCATCACCCTGCCCAACGCTCCCGGCACCATCGACGAGGATTATCGTGGCGAGATCGGCGTGATCATCCTCAATACTGGCGATACCGCCTTCGAGGTCACACGCGGCATGCGCATCGCCCAGGTCGTGCTGGCGCCGGTGGTGCGCGCCGCCTGGGAAGAGGTGGACGATCTCACCGAAACCCCGCGCGGCACGGGCGGGTTCGGCTCAACCGGTCACTGACCCCGGCGAAGTGGAGAGCAGCATGGAACGGATCACCATCACCATCGATGACGGGCTTCTCGAAAGCATCGACGCGCTGGCCGCCCGCCGGGGCTATGCCAGCCGCTCCGAGGCGATCCGCGACATGCTGCGCGACGCCGCCAAGCAGGACCAGATGACGGACGGCGCCGCCCAATGCGTCGCCAGCCTGAGCTATGTTTACGATCACTCCATGCGCGACCTGCCGCAGCGCCTGGTCGAGGCCCAGCATGCGCATCATGACCTTGGAATCGCCACCACCCATGTGCATTTCGACCATGACCATTGCCTGGAAGTGGCGCTGCTGCGCGGCAGCGCCGAGGCGATTCAGCGCCATGCGGACAGCCTCACCGCCCAGCGCGGCGTAAGCTATGCGCATCTGCATCTCATTCCTCTGACCCGCGCGGACCAGCCCCACAGCCATGATGGCCACGGCCATGCCCATGGCGGGCTTTAGGGGCCCACAGCTTCAGCAACAAGCCGAGCCGGGTACGCGCCGGGGGCTGTCATGAAAGCGCAACCCTTCCCCGGGTGACAAAAGCCGGTCACATGGCTAAGGGGGGAGGCAGATCTTCTCCATCCGAAGCCAGGCGGCCCGATGACGAATTACACCCCCCCTGCCCTGGCTGGGCAACGTTTGCCAAACCGATTCGACGGCGCCGCCATGCTGCTGGTCTTGGCGCTGCTCATCGCGCTGGTCGAGGTCGGGCGCACCACCATCGGCACGCCCATCGCGCAGATCGAGAACACCCCCATCCATCTCGACCCGTCCTGGCTGCCTTATTACGCGTTGCGCTCCACCGCGCGCATGTTCGCGGCCTTGTCCTTCTCGCTGCTCTTCACCTTTACCTATGCCACGCTGGCGGCAAAATCCCGCCGGGCGGGCATGGTGCTGATCCCCATTCTGGACATTCTCCAGTCCGTGCCCATTCTGGGGTTCCTCACCTTCACCACCGTGTTCTTCCTGCATCTCTTTCCCGGCAAGGTGATGGGGGCGGAGCTGGCCTCGGTCTTCGTGATCTTCACCAGCCAGGCCTGGAACATGGCCTTCAGCTTCTACCAGTCCCTCACCACCCTGCCAGCCGACCTGCAGGAAGCCTCGCGCAGCTTCCGCCTCTCCGCCTGGCAACGTTTCTGGAAGCTCGACGTGCCCTTCGCCATGCCCGGGCTGGTCTGGAACACCATGCTCTCAATGTCCGGCGGCTGGTTCTTCGTGGTGGCATCGGAGGCGGTGACCGTCGGCAACACCCAGTTCACCTTGCCCGGCATCGGCTCCTATGTGGCCGTGGCCCTGGCCAGGGAGGATCTGCCCGCCATTTTTTACGCCATCCTGGCCATGCTGGTGGTGATTTTGCTTTACGACCAGTTGCTCTTTCGCCCGCTGGTCGCCTGGTCCGGCAAATTCCGCTTCGAGACCACCGCCGCCATCTCCGGCCCTGAACCCTGGATGCTCAAGCTGCTGCGCCGCACCGCCTTGTTCCGCGCCATCGGCGAGGCGATCGGCGGGGTGTTCGCCGCCATCTTCCGGCTGCGCCTCTCCTTGCGTCAGCCAAGCCAGGTGGACGAGACCAGGGAAGCCTCCCGCTTCGTGGATGGGCTATGGTTCGTGGCGATTGCCGCCATCGCCATCTACGCCGCCTGGCAGATCGTGAATTACGTCTCCGCCACGCTGCATTGGCACGATCTTGCCACGGCCTTGCTGATGGGCGTGTACACCGCCATCCGCGTGACGGTGCTGATGATCATCGCGGCGCTGATCTGGGTACCGGTGGGGGTATGGATCGGGCTGCGGCCAAAAGCCACGCGCGTCGCCCAGCCCATCGCGCAATTCTTGGCCGCGTTTCCGGCCAACCTGCTCTTTCCGCCGGTCGTGCTGGCCATCGTCTATTTTCACGCCAATCCGAATATCTGGCTTACACCGCTGATGCTGATCGGCACGCAATGGTATGTGCTCTTCAACGTCATCGCCGGCGCGGCCGCCTTTCCGGGCGACATGAAGGAGGCCGTGGCGAATTTTCATATTCACGGGCTGCTCTGGTGGCGCAAGGTCATGATCCCCGGCATATTGCCCTATTTCATCACCGGCGCGCTCACCGCCTCGGGCGGCGCCTGGAACGCCTCCATCGTCGCCGAGGTGGCAAGCTGGGGGCACGAACAACTCGCCGCGCAAGGACTCGGCGCCTATATCGCCCAGGCGACGGCTTCGGGCAACACACCGCGCGTCGTGCTGGGGGTCGCGGTGATGTCCTGCTTCGTCATCCTCTTCAACCGCATATTGTGGCGGCCACTTTATGCCTATGCCGTCCGCCGCACCACGTTGGGGTAAACGCCATGGATCATCAGAGCACACCACTCGTCTGCGTGCGCAATTGCCGCCAAGCCTATCACAAGGATTCCAGCGCCGATCTGGTGGTGCTGGACGATGTGGACCTCACCCTGCACGAGGGCGAAATCGTCGCCCTGCTCGGCCGCTCGGGCTCGGGCAAATCCACGCTGCTGCGCATCGTCGCCGGATTGCTGAAACCGACCTCCGGCGAGGTGAATTGGCGCGGCAAACCGCTGAAAGGCCCCGCCCCCGGTGTCGCCATGGTGTTCCAGAGCTTTGCCCTGTTCCCCTGGCTGACAGTGCAGGAAAATGTGGAGCTGGGGCTGGAGGCCTTGGGCGTGGGCAAGGATGACCGCGAGGAACGCTCCGAGGAGGCCATCGACCTCATCGGCCTTGGCGGCTATGACGGCGCCTACCCCAAGGAGCTGTCCGGCGGCATGCGCCAGCGCGTCGGGCTGGCCCGCGCCCTGGTGGTGCATCCCGACCTGCTGCTGATGGACGAGCCTTTCTCGGCCCTGGACGTACTGACCGCCGAGACGCTGCGGACCGACCTCATCGATCTCTGGATGGACGGCAAGCTGCCGGTCAAATCCATCCTGATCGTGACGCATAATATCGAGGAAGCGGTGCTGATGGCGGACCGCATCCTGGTCTTCTCCTCCAATCCCGGCCGGGTGGCGCATGAGTTGAAAGTCCCCTTCACCCATCCGCGCAACCGTTTCGATCCGGCTTTCCGCGAAATGGTGGACGATATTTACGGCATCATGACCCGGCGCAAACCGCCGGAAATTCATGCCGCCGCCGCCCTCGCGCCCAACCCGTTCGCGCATCCCCTGCATCCCGTCGGCACCAATCTCATCGCCGGTCTGCTGGAAACGCTGAACAGCGAACCTTATGACGGCCGGGCCGACCTGCCCGCCTTGGCCGCCGCCCTGCAATTCGAGGTGGATGAGCTGCTGCCCCTGGGTGAGACACTCGGCATTCTGGGGTTCGCCGTGCTGGAGGAAGGCGATATTCTGATCACCGAAACAGGACGGCACTTCGCCGAAGGCGAAACGGAGGAGCGCAAGCAGATCTTCGCCGAAGCCTTGCGCGCGCATGTGCCACTGGTCACCGAGATCCGCAGCGTCATCGACCAGCGCTCCAACCATCGCGCCGCCGCCGTGCGCTTTCGCGACCAGTTGGAGGATCACATGTCGCCCGAATATGCCGAGGAGACGCTGCGCACCGTCATCGCCTGGGGCCGCTATGCGGAAATCTTCGAATATGACGAAGAGGCCCAGCAATTCGGGCTGGAGGAAGAAGACGAGGAAGAACACGAGGATTGATCTTCCAGGCGCGGCGCTGAGCGTGGCCACGCCTGGAAAGATCCGCTCTCATCCGATCGGATGAGAGCGCTCGCCAAGATCACAGCCTCGCCAAGACAACAACCCCGGGGCCTTGCCCGTGCACGCAGGCGAACGCAAAAGTCAGCGCCGGATCAGGGACCAGTAGACCGGCGTGCGCCCAGCGGCGATGGCCTTGGCCTCATAGCGCGTATGGGGCCAGCCTTCCGGGTGAGTGTCCGTCCGGCCGACGGTGAAAAACGCCTGCCCGGCCAGAACCTCGTCCGTCCATTCCTGATAGGTCGGATCGTCCGAGGCGATGCGCCATTCCCCGCCGGGGCGCAGCACCCGCGCCACCTCGGGCACGATCTCGGGATGCACGAAGCGCCGCTTGGCGTGGCGGGCCTTTGGCCAGGGGTCGGGAAACATCAGGAATAATTTCGAGAGCGCGCCATCGGCGAAGCCGCGCAGCAGCGGCCTGGCATCCTCGGTATAAAGCCGCAGATTGGGCAAGGGCACCGGATCGCCCGCGCCATCCGGCGCGATGCGCGAGAGCAGCGAGCAGATACCATTATCGAACACTTCCGCCGCGATATAACCAATATCGGGGTTATGCGTGGCCAGCTCATAAGCATGCTCACCGCCGCCAAAGCCCACCTCCAGCCACAGCTCACGCGGCTGGATGGCGAAGGGCGCGTCCGGCCATGCGGTTCGCGGCAGGAATTCCTCCAGCAGCCATTCCTGGCGGGGGCGCAGCTTCTTGCCGCGGGAGCGACCATAAAGGCGGTCGGGGGGTGGTTTCAGAGTCGTCATGCGGTCTTTCTTTGCCCGCGTACCAGGGCCACGCCAAGCCCCGCCACCGCCATACCCGCCCATGCCAGCAGCGGCATCGCCTCATCCAGCAAGCCCCAGCCCATCAGCCCGGAGATCGGCGGCACCAGATAAAACAGGGCCGAAACCTGCGAGGCTCTGCCAAACCGCAACATGGCGATATAAAGCGAAACGGCCACCAACGAATTGGCGATGACGAGATAACCCATCGCCGCCACGAAGGGGACCGTGACATCGACCCGCAAATCCAGCAGCGCGAAAGGCAGCATGGTCACCAGCGCCACCGCATATTGCACCGTGTTGGAGGCAACAGGGTGCATGCCCGTGCCGAACCGTTTTTCATACAGCGTGCCGCCCGTCATGCCGAACAAGGCGCCAAAAGCGCATAATACGCCCAGCACGGAGATATGACCGGTCTCGCCATATCCCAAAATCGTCACCACCGCCCCGCAAAACCCCAGCGCCAGCCCGACCCAGCCCTTGGCGCCGATCTTCTCGCGCACCAGCATGGGCGCCAGCACCCCCACCAGCATCGGCTGCAACGAGGTCACAAGCGCCACCACTCCCGCCGAGGCGCCCAAGGCCAAGGCCGCATAGCACATGCCAAAATAGACGCTCTGGATACAGACCCCCACCACGGCCACATGCAGCCAGGCCACGGGCCGTTTGGGAAATGCCGGCCGCAGCCAGAGAATGAGCGGCAGCAGCACCAGCAACGCCAGCGCGTAACGCAGCACCAGAAAGGTGAAGGGAGACGCGTATTGGATGCCGATCTTGGAGACCGGAAACCCCGCCGACCAGAACAGCAGAAACAATACCGGCGCGGTGCGCAACCAAAGCGGCTGGGGAGACACGATCCGGTCTTCGACGCGCTCTTGCATGGAACACCAGTGAAATGCGCCCCAGGACCGGGGGCCACGAATGAACGGTTTTCGGGGCTCCTCACGAAGCCCCGAACCATCTCAGCGGTTGAAGGCGCTCTTCAGAGAGGGCACCAGGTCGGTCTTCTCCCAGGTGAAGGTGCCCAACGCCGCATCCGGCGCGCGGCCGAAATGGCCGAAGGCCGAGGTCGGCGCATAGATCGGCCGGTTGAGCTGCATATGCTCGCGGATGCCGCGCGGGGTCAGGTTCACCAGTTCGCGCAGCGTCTTCTCCAGCTTCGTCTCGTCCACATCCTGGCCCGTGCCGTGCAGGTCCACATAGAGCGAAAGCGGCTGGCTGACGCCGATCGCATAGGAAAGCTGCAAGGTGCATTTCTCGGCCAAGCCGGCGGCCACCACGTTCTTGGCCAGATAACGGCAGACATAGGCGGCGGAACGGTCGACCTTCGTGGGATCCTTGCCGGAGAACGCGCCACCGCCATGCGGCGCGGCGCCACCATAAGTATCCACGATGATCTTGCGCCCGGTCAGGCCGCAATCGCCATCCGGCCCGCCGATTTCAAAAATCCCCGTCGGATTGACGTAGAATTCCTCATCCTTCGGCATCCAGCCATCCGGCAGGGCCGCGGCGACGATCGGGCGGATCATCTCCTTCACCTGAGCGGGCGTGAAGCCTGGCTCATGCTGGATGGAAACAACCACGGAGGTCGCGCCCACCGGCTTGCCATCCACATATTTCAGCGTCACCTGGCTTTTGGCGTCGGGCAGCAGGCCCTTGACCTGGCTGTTGGCGGCGCGGCGCAACTCGGAAATCCGGCGCAGGATCAAATGGGAATAATAGATCGGCGCGGGCATCAACGCCTCGGTCTCGGTGCAGGCATAACCGAACATGATGCCCTGGTCGCCGGCCCCCTCGTCCTTGTTGCCGGCGGCATCCACCCCCACGGCGATATGCGCCGATTGCGCGTGCAGATGCACGGCGATGTCGGCGTTCCTCCAGGAGAATCCCTCCTGGTCGTAGCCGATATCGTGCACGGCCAGACGGGCCAGATGCGCCAGATATTCCTTGGTGATGGTTTCCGGTCCACGCACCTCGCCCGCCAGGATGATGCGGTTGGTGGTCACCAGCGTTTCACAGGCCACGCGCGCATAAGGGTCGGCCGCCAGATAGGCATCGACGACGGTATCGGAAATCCGGTCGGCAACCTTGTCCGGATGACCCTCGGAGACGGACTCAGAGGTAAACAGAAATTCTCCGCGATCGCGCATGCAAAACCCCCGTAAGACTTCGAGCCGCAGGGCGATTCACCCTGGAACGGCGCGGTTCGGATGGCGCATTGGGGGGCTTGGGTCAATATGCCGGACTTTTATGGCTGCCCGGCCGCCTCCCCCGCGCCAAGGTGATATTGAAAAGGCCCCCGACCTGTTGTTTTCCAAAAAATCCGCGAAATCACAGCTTTCTTGCAAAACCGTCGGCGGCTGAAACCCATTTGTCCACAGGCCAGCGGCCTCTACAGCTTCAAAAAATCCTTCATGCCATACAGCCCTGCCGGTTGCGCATGCAGCCACAACGCCGCGCGCACGGCACCCGAGGCAAACACCCGCCGGTCGAAGGCATGATGGGTGAGGCTGATCTGCTCGTCCCCCGCCGTGAACATCAGCGTATGCGAGCCCACGACCTGACCGCCGCGCAGCGTGGCGAAACCGATCTCGCCATCCTTGCGCGGGCCGGTATGGCCGTCCCGGCCGGAGACGATCACATCGGCGAGTTCCACACCCCGCCCCGCCGCCACCGCACGGCCGATGGCGAGCGCGGTACCGGATGGCGCATCCACCTTCTGGCGGTGATGCATCTCCACGATCTCGGCGTCATATTGCGAGGCGGGCAGCACCGCCCCCAGCTTCTTGGCCAGCAGCAGCACCAGATTCACGCCCGTGCAGAAATTCGGCGCCGCGATGACGGGAATAATGCCCGCCGCCGCCTGAATCGCCGCCTCATCCTCCACGTCATAGCCGGTGGTGCCCAGCACCCAGGGCGTTTCGGTCTCGGCCAGGGCCTTGGCATGGGCCCGCACCGTGCTGGCATGGGTGAAATCGATCACCACATCCGACTCCCGGGCCAACGCCACGATGTCCGGAAAATGCGCCGCCCCCGCCGGCCCGGCGCCGGAACGGCTGGTGCCACCGGACAGCGTGGCCGCGGCGGCGGCCTCCTGCGCCAGATAAATCCCCATCCGGCCGGAAATGCCGGCAATGCCGATGCGTAAACTCATGAGGCCTACATTCCGCCCGGATAATTCGGCCCGCCGGCACCTTCCGGCACCACCCAGTTGATGTTCTGGGTCGGGTCCTTGATGTCGCAGGTTTTGCAATGCACGCAGTTCTGCGCGTTGATCTGCAGGCGCGGCTCGTTCTCCTCCGCACCAACGATTTCATACACACCCGCCGGACAATAGCGTGTCTCGGGGCTGGCATACTCCTTGTAATTCACCGTGATCGCAATGGCCGGGTCCAGCAATTGCAAATGCGCGGGCTGGTTTTCCTCATGGTTGGTATTGGACAGGAAAACCGAAGACAACCGGTCGAAGGTCAGCTTGCCATCGGGCTTGGGATATTCGATGGGCGTGCAATCCTTCGCCTTCCTCAGCGAGGTGTTGTCGGCATGATTCTTCAGCGTCCAAGGCGCCTTGCCCTTGAAGACATAGCTCTCCAGCGCCGCGTTCACGAGACCGCCGTAAAAACCGAATTTGGCGAAACCGGGACGGATATTGCGCACCGCGTGCAATTCCGGCCACACCCAGCTTTCCTTCAGCTTGTCGGGATAGGCGTTCAGCACATCCGGCTTGTCGCCCGCGATCGCCTCGGCGATCGCCTCGGCGGCGACCATGGCGGATTTCATCGCCGTATGGGTGCCCTTGATCTTCGGCACGTTGAGCGTGCCCGCCGCGCAGCCGATCAGCACGCCACCGGGAAACGCCAGCTTCGGCAGGGACTGAAACCCGCCTTCATTGATGGCGCGCGCGCCATAGGAAATGCGCTTGGCCCCCTCGAAGGTCGGCGCGATGGCCGGATGCGTCTTGAAGCGCTGGAATTCCTGGAAGGGCGAGAGATAGGGGTTGGCATAATCCAGCCCCACCACGAACCCGACCGACACGAGATTCTCGCCGAAATGATAGAGGAAGGATCCCCCATAGGTATCGGTGGAAAGCGGCCAGCCAATGCTGTGCTGGGTCAGGCCCTTGCGGAACTTCTCCGGCTTGATCTCCCACAGCTCCTTGATGCCGATGCCATAGGTCTGCGGGTCCACGCCCTCGCGCAGGCTGAATTCCTTCATGAGCTGCTTGGAGAGCGAGCCCCGGCAGCCCTCGGCGAAAATGGTGTAGGTGGCGCGCAGCTCCATGCCGCGGGCATAATTGTCGGTCGGCTCGCCATCCTTGCCGATCCCCATGTCGCCGGTGGCGATGCCGACCACGCGGCCAGCCTCGATCAGCGCCTCGGCGGCGGCGAAACCAGGATAGATCTCCACCCCCAGCTCCTCAGCCTGCTGGCCCAGCCAGCGCACCACATTGCCGAGCGAGACGATGTAATTGCCCTCGTTATGCATCTGCGGCGGGGTGGGCAGCTTGCGCGCCCCGGTGGGGGTGAGCATCACGAACTCATCGGCCGTGACGGGCGTGGCAAGCGGGATCAAGCCGGGATCAACATCCGGAATCAGCTCCTTTAGCGCGCGCGGCTCCAGCACGGCACCGGAGAGAATATGCGCGCCGACCTCGGACCCTTTTTCCACGACGCAAACAGATAGCTCGGGATTGAGTTGCTTCAGGCGAATCGCCGCCGCGAGCCCGCCAGGCCCGGCGCCAACGACCACCACATCGAACTCCATTGCCTCGCGCGGCAGCGCCTCATCCGACATTGTTGCGTCCCTTTATTGTACCACGGTCCCGACGGTCTAATGATAAACCTACCCGCGAGTAAAGGGCTGGCGGGCCAGCCCGCCGCAAGATAATGAATTGGCCATGGAGCTTATGGACGCGCTGAGGCTGCAATGGGAATGGGGCGCCGACGAGGCCTTGCTGGACACCCCCCAGGATCGCCGCCACGCCGCGCCGGCGCCATTGAGTTTTCCCGCGCCAGCCGCCGATGCTCCAGCCAAGCGCCCCACCCAACGCCCCGCGCCGCCGCGCCGCGCCGCCGCGCCCTCCCTCGCCGGCCCCGAGGAAGCCGCCCGCTTGGCCGCGAGCTGCGCCACGCTGGAGGAGCTGGCGGCTTGCATGCGCGGCTTCACCGGTTGCGCGCTGCGCGACACCGCGACACAGCTCGTCTTCGCCGATGGCGCGGCGGATGCGCGGCTGGTCATCATCGGCGAGGCCCCGGGCGGCGAGGAAGACCGGACAGGCAAGCCCTTTGTCGGCCCCGCCGGACAATTGCTGGACAAAATGCTGGCCTCCATCGGGATGGACCGCGGCAAGGCGCGAATCATCAACAGCGTGCCCTGGCGCCCGCCGGGCAACCGCACACCGACGGAAGCCGAGATCGCGCTCTGCCTGCCGTTTCTGCACCGGCAAATCGCGTTGATCGCCCCGCGCGTGCTGCTCACGCTGGGGGCCGTGGCGGCCAAGGCCTTGCTCGGCGCGGACGCGCAAGGCGGGATCAGGCGGCTGCGCGGTAAATGGCGCCAGGCGCATATCGAGGGGCTGCCAACCTCCCTGCCCTGCCTGCCCAGCTACCATCCCGCTTATCTGCTCCGCACGCCGCTGGCCAAGCGCGAAGCCTGGGAGGACTTTCTCAGCCTGCGCGCATGGCTGGAAACACGAGGCTGATTAACGTAATTTTCATTGCCTTATTTTAAAATAATCTCTGGAATCGCAAGCCGAACTATGGCAGAAATGTGTTCAGCGGAAAGCGTCGCCTTGCCACATCATGGCGGGTGCCGCCTTTAAGGCTTGCGTCGGCGCCAAGACCTGTGTAGGTCCACCGGCATGCGAGGAGCCATAAAACCGCTCTCCCGCCTGAACATGACCAGAACGGCGATTGCCGCCATGTCTGTTTTCGCCTTTAGCTGCATGGGTTTCGTGCAGGCAAAGGCGGAGTCCCCCAATGTGGGACAAGGCCCGGGAACGACGACGCCCCCCACACAGCCGACAGACGGCATCAACGGGGAATCTGTAGCCTATGCCGTGCCGCGAAATGCCCCTTCCGGCAATGTCGAGGTCGTGCTGCCGCAACCGCTGACCCCCAGCGATGTGGCATTCTATCAACGCGCCCTGCAATTGCAGCAGGAGGGGAATTTCAGCGCCTCGGACAAGATGCTGGCCCGCGTGTCGGACACCGGCCTGGTCGGCGCGGTTCTGGCCAAGCGCTATCTGAGCGACAATTACGTCACCAAACCCGCCGAGCTGACCGCCTGGTGGGCAAAATACGCCAATCAGCCCGCGGCACCCGCCATCTATGCGCTGATGCGCCACAAGCTGCCCCGCGCGCGGATGCCGGCCGCCCCCCACCCCGAATTGCTGCCGGAAGAAACGCTGGCCTATCGCGGCGCGGCGCGGCCTTCCTCCGCGCCGGATGGCGCAAGCTGGCGCCGCCTTTTCACAGCCGGGCTGGATGCCTGGAAACAGAACGATCTGCATGAGGCGGCGGATGATTTCCGCAAATCGGCGCAGCTTGGCGGCATTTCCGACGATGACCGGGCCGCCAGCGAGTTCTGGGCCGCGCGCGCGGCCCTGCGCCAGCAGCAGCCCGACCAGTATTTGGACTGGCTGCATGAAGCGTCCTGGGCCAGCGGCACGTTCTATGGCATGCTGGCCGGGCGCCTGCTCGGCCAGGGCATGGGCCCCACCGGCATCTCCGCGACCCTAACCGAAGCCGATGTCACCGCCGTGGATTCCCTGCCCGACGGGCATCTGGCCTTCGAGCTGCTACAGGTCGGGCTGGACGATCAGGCCGAGATCGCCTTGCGCTCGCTCTGGCCGCAAATCAAAACCACGCCCGGGCTCGGCCGCTCGGTAATGGCCGTGGCCGCGCGGGCCGGGCTGGTGAATGTGACCATCGCCATCGCCGGCACCTTGCCGGACCCGGCCAATGAGATCGCCGGAACCAAGCTGCCCTTGCCCGCCTTGCATCCACAAGGCGGCTTTAGCGTCGATCCGGCGTTGATCTACGCCCTGGCGCGCACCGAATCCGGCTTCGATGCGCAGGCGCGCTCACGCGTCGGGGCGCGCGGCCTGATGCAGCTCATGCCGCAAACCGCCGCCACCATGCAGCGCTTCGAAGGCATCACCGGCTCCATCACCAACCCCTCGACCAATCTGGCCCTTGGGCAGGCCTATCTGAAATATCTGGCCAAGCAGCCCGGCATCGACAATAACCTGCTCGCCATCCTGGCGAGCTATAATGCCGGCCCTGGCGCGGCGGCGGCCTGGTACAGCAAAATCGGGGATCATTCCGACCCCCTGCTGTTCATCGAGAGCATCCCGAACGATCAGACCCGTCATTTCGTGCACCAGGTCCTGGCCGATAGCTGGATTTATGCCGAGGAAATCGGGTTGAAGCCACGCAGCCTGGATGAGCTGGCGGAAGGCGATTTTCCGGTGCTGCGCGCCAGGCCGCGCGCCACGGCGGTTGAAACCGCCGACGCGCAATGAACCGGATCGACGAAAGCCGGGCCTTCATCCCGGTGCGCATCGCCATCGCCACCATCTCCGACACCCGGACCCTGGCCAATGACAGCTCCGGCGACGCCCTGGCGGCGCGGATCGCCGAGGCCGGGCACGAGCTGGCGGACCGGGCCATCGTCAAGGACGATGCCGACCGCATCGAAGCCTTGCTGCGCGGCTGGATCGCCGAGCCGACGGTGGATGTCGTCATCACCACCGGCGGCACCGGCGTCACCGGCCGGGATGTAACACCGGAAGCCTTTCAACGCGTGCTGGACAAGGTGATCGAAGGATTTGGCGAGCTGTTTCGCATGCTCTCCTACGCCAAGATCGGCACCTCCACCATGCAGTCGCGCGCCCTGGGCGGAGTGGCCAACGGCACCTACCTCTTCGCCCTGCCCGGCTCCACCGGGGCCGTGAAGGATGGCTGGGACGATATTCTGCGCTTTCAGCTCGATGCCCGGCACCGCCCCTGCAATCTGGTGGAGCTGATGCCCCGGCTGAAGGAACATCTGTCCGGCCGGAACATGGGCTGAAACACGCCCAGCCCGCCAACCAGACTTAGTTTATCTCCCACCGTTAACCGCCTCGCCCCCGGGTGAGCCGGTTTTTCATGCCTCCACGCAAAACTCCACACAGAACGTTCTTATTTTGTTCTTGACTTGTGGTTCTGGAATGACCTTAATCAAGGCCAGAACGGAGCATGAACATTATGTCTGTTTCCCGCGTGCATATCAAGCAGGATACCGTTCCCGGTGCCCTCAAGGGTCGCGGAACAAGCCAGACCCCGGCCAATCGCTTCGAGGTGGCGCGGCTGGAGGCGTTCGACGATGGTTGGCGGCGCGATGAGGACACCTCCAAGCCCCAGACCACGCTGATCCGCGATGCCACGCGGAGCATCATCGCCCGTAACGACAGCCCCGATCTGGCCTTCGAGACCAGCGTGAATCCCTACCGGGGCTGCGAGCATGGCTGCATCTATTGCTTCGCGCGGCCCAGCCACGCTTATCTCGGCTTTTCCGCCGGGTTGGACTTCGAAACCAAGATCGTCTTCAAGCCCGAGGCCCCGCGCCTGCTGGAAAAGGAACTCTCCCGTTCCGGCTACAAGCCCGCCGTGATCGTGCTCGGCTCCAATACCGACCCTTATCAGCCCGTGGAGCGCACCCTTTCCCTCACCCGCTCGATTCTGGAGGTTCTGGAGCGCTTCAACAACCCTGTCGGCATCGTCACAAAATCCGCCGGCGTGGTGCGCGACAAGGATATTCTCGGTCGCATGGCCGCGAAAAATCTGGCGAAGGTGCATCTGTCCATCACCACGCTCGACCCGGCCCTGGCCCGCGCGATGGAACCGCGCGCCGCCTCCCCGGCCCGGCGGCTATCGGCGATCCGCGAACTGGCGCAGGCCGGGATTCCCGTGGGGGTCATGGCTTCCCCCATGATCCCCGGCCTCAACGATGCCGAGATGGAGCGCATCCTCGGCGAGGCCGCGAAGGCCGGCGCCAACAGCGCCTACACAACCATGCTGCGCTTGCCGCACGAGTTGGGCGCCCTGTTCACGGACTGGCTGGAAAAATATCTGCCCGAACGCGCCGCACATGTGCTGAGCCTGATCCGCCAGAGCCGCGCCGGACAACTCAATGAGTCGCAATTCCACGCAAGATTCATGGGAACTGGCCCTTATGCCGGGATGATGCGGCAACGCTTCGTCCGCGCCGTGCAGCATCTTGGTTTGGATGAAACCGGCTCACAGCTTGACATTTCTCAATTCCACATTCCCGGCCCGGCTCCGGCCAGCCCGCAAATGAACCTGTTTTAGAAAAGGAACCTCACCATGGCATGGCTGTTTTGTGTCAATCCCAGCATCGTCATAGGTCTCGCCTCCGCGCTGGGCTGCCTGTATTTCCTGCTCATCTGCGCGGAGGAAGTCCGCGCATTGCTGGCCTACCGGCGCCGCGCGGCCTGTGTCATCGCCGAACCTCTGGCCAGGCATAGGCGCGTGAAATTTCCGCGATTTCCACGCGATAGGACTCATACCATCTTTGCCGCCCGTGGCTTTGCGCCAACAGATGCTCGGCTTGCCTCTTCCAGGCCGTGATCGCGGCGAGGTCAGGCCAGTAAGACAACGCCACCTCCTCCTCCCCTTCCGTCACCGCGTGAAATTCCACGCAGCCGAACTCCCGTAGGGCCAGTTCACGCAACCGGGCGGCCATCCTGGCGTAATCCTCATCCAGCCGCGCGATGCGGGCCCTGAAGATCACCACGAACATGTTACAGCAATTCGCGCGCCAGCTCGGCGGGGCGGCAAACCCTGGCACCTTTTGGCGTCACCACCACGGGCCGGTTGAACAGAATGGGGTGTTGAGCGATCGCATCCAAAATCGTCTCGGCGGCGGCCCCTTTCAGCCCCAGCTCCGCGGCCAGGGGTTCCTTTTCGCGCAGAAGCCGCGCGGCACCACCCAGCCTGCCCGCGAGATCCGCAAGCGCCGCGCGGGAAAGCGGCGTTTTCAGATATTCGACAATCTCCGGCTCAACGCCGGCTTCGCGCAGAATTTGCAGCACGCTGCGCGACGTGCCGCATTTTGGATTATGATAGATTGTCGTTGTCATCGCCCTTCCCGTCCTTTCTTGTTGGCCTAGCCGACAATCCAGACATCCGGCCGGGCCGCGAGGCGGCTTGATCAGAGGGGCACGCCCCCATGAAAACCGGTCATTTATGAATCATCGTGCCGATGCCATGCTCGGTGAACAATTCCAGCAACAACGCATGCGGCACGGTGCCATCCAGAATGGTCGCCCCCTTCACCCCCTGCGTCACCGCTTCCATGCATGTCTCCACTTTCGGGATCATACCGCCTGAAATCGTTCCATCCGCGATCAGCGCCCGGATCTGCGGAAGGGAAAGATCGCTGAGCAATTGCCGGCTCTTATCCAGAACCCCCGCCACATCGGTCAGCATCAGCAGGCGCTGCGCGTTCAGCGCCCCCGCGATGGCGCCAGCCACCGTATCGGCGTTGATGTTATAGGTCTGCCCATCCTCGCCAGCCCCCACCGGGGCAATCACCGGAATCAGCCCGGCGCCGGTCAGCGCATGAATCACACGTGTGTCGATAAACACCGGCTCGCCCACATAACCGAGATCCAGCGCCTGCTCGATCATCGAATCGGTGTCCTTATAGGTGCGGCGCAGCTTGCGCGCGCGGATCAGCCCGCCATCCTTGCCCGAGATGCCCACCGCCAGCGCACCGGCGGCATTGATCAGCCCGGCCACCTGTTTATTGACGGAACCGGCCAGCACCATCTCCACCACCTCGACCATGGCGGCATCCGTCACGCGCAACCCCTGCACGAAGCTGGATTGAATGTTGAGGCGCTTGAGCATCGCGTTGATCTGCGGCCCGCCGCCATGCACCACCACGGGGTTGATGCCAACCTGCTTCAGCAGCGCGATGTCACGGCCGAATTCATTGGCGAGCGACCCGTCCATGGCATGGCCGCCATATTTCACCACGATCGTGGCCCCGGCATAGCGGCGCAGATAAGGCAGCACCTTGGTGACGATGTGCGCGTCCCGGGTGGCGTCGTTCAGTTCTTCGCTGTTCATCTGCACCTCACTCAACGAATTCGGCGATGGCGGCCCGCAATTCCTCGATCCCGACCCCGCCCGCGCTGGAGGTGGTCATGACCCGGTTCATGGCCGCCGGATGCCGCGCCGCCAGCGCCAGCACCTCTTCCTGTTTGCGTTTCAGCGCGCCGGGTTTGACCGCATCCGCCTTGGTCAACACGATCTGGAAGGAAACAGCCGACTGGTCGAGCAGTTCCATCACCGTGAGGTCCGAAACCTTCACCTCCACCCGCGCGTCCAACAGCAGAAAGACGCGGCGCAGATTGGGCCGGCCCCGCAAATAATCCAGCATCAGCCCCTGCCAGTCCCGCTTGATCTCCTTCGGCGCCTCGGCATAGCCGTAGCCTGGCATATCCACCAGCACCACCGGCCCCGCCTGGCATTCGAAGAAATTGAGCTGGCGCGTGCGCCCGGGCTGATGCGAGACGCGGGCCAGCGCCTTGCGCCCGGTGATCGCGTTGATCAGCGAGGATTTGCCGACATTGGAACGTCCCGCCAGGGCGATCTCATTGCCGCGCGGTTCTGGAAGATGCTCCAGCGCCTGCGCGGCATAAAAGAACTCGCAAGGCGAGGCGAAAAGTTTCCGCCCCGCCTCGATCTGTTCCGGCGCCGGGCCGTTGCCCGCGAAATTCAGCCCTTCGCCGGGACTGCCTGCTTGGGCGCCATCGCCCTGCGCATGATCAGCCATTGCTGCCCCACGGAAAGAATATTGTTCCACGCCCAGTATAGGACCAGCCCCGCCGGAGAGCGCGCCAACATGAAGGTAAAAATAATCGGCATGAGCTGGAACATGCGCTGCTGCGCCGGATCAGCCGGGGCCGGATTGAGCTTCTGCTGCAAATACATGGTGAAGCCCATGATGATCGGCAGCAGGCCGATATGCAGCATGGGGCTGATCGCGGTCGGATCGAACGGAATCAAGCCGAAAAGATTGAAGAGATTCGTCGGGTCCGGCACGGAAAGATCGTGGATCCAGCCATAGAACGGCGCCTGACGCATCTCGATGGTGATGAAGATCACCTTGTAGAGCGAGAAGAACACCGGGATCTGCAACAGCATCGGCAAGCAGCCCGAGGCCGGGTTGATCTTCTCGGTCTTATACAGCTCCATGGTCGCCTGCTGGAGCTTGGTATTGTCACCTTTATACTGCTCCTTCAGCGCCGCGATCTTGGGCTGCAACGCCTTCATCTTCCCCATCGAACGATAGGAATAGCTCGCCAGCGGGAAAAAGAGCAGCTTCACGCCGACAGTGAAGATCATGATGGCCAGGCCGAAATTACCGGTCAGCGTGTTCAGCCAGTCCAGCGCGAAGAAGATCGGCTTGGTCAGGAAATAGAGATGGCCGAAATCCACCGCCTTGTAGAAATTCGGGATATGATAAATCTGCTGGTAATAATCCAGGATCTTCACCACCTTGGCGCCGGTGAAGAGATGGCTGGTGAAACCCGCCTGGCCATCCGCCGGAACCGTGACCGGCTTGTCGGTGATGAAGCTGGTCTGATACGCGCCGCCATCGCCATCTTGGACCTTGCCGTAGCTCATCGTGGCATGCATCTGCGCCCCTTGCTCGGGCGCCACGGCGGCCAGCCAGTATTTGTCGGTGATGCCGCTCCAGCCACCGGGGCCGGAGCTGGAATAAGCGACACCGCCCGGGGCCTTCTCGCCGTCATCCTTCAGCGTCCCATAGCCTTCCTGCTTCAGCGTGCCGTTGAATACGCCCAACGGCCCCTCGAACAGCACCCAGCTGGATTCTTCCTCCTTGGGCTTGTAGTCGCGCACGACCCGCGACCAGGGGTAAAGCGCGACCGGCGCCGCGCCGTGATTCACCACGTTCTGGGTCACGGTGAACATATATTTATCGTCGATCTTCAGGATGAGCTGGAAGATCAGCCCCTGCCCATTATCCCAGGAAAGCGTGACCGGGGTCCCTGGCGTCAGTTCCTGCGCGCTGGGGGTCCAGACGCTCTGATCGTCCGGCACCTTCACGCCCGCGGGCGCTGTCCATCCGAACTGGGCATAAGACGGCGTATCCCCGCCGCGCCGGCCCATGATCTGCACCAGCGGCGATGTCTTGGCGATGGTCTCGTGATAATCCTTCAGCACCACATCGTCGAACACCGCGCCGGTCAGGCTGATGCTGCCCTTGAGCATCGGCGCGTCGACCGTCAGGCGCGGTCCGTTGACGCCAGCCCCGCTCGCGGTTGCGGGCGCGCCGGCGGTCATGGCGGTTTGCGCCCCCGCGCCGGCCGGTTTCGTGTCCTGCTGGGCCGTTTTCACCGGGCTGGGCGCCGGGTGCGGCAGGAATTTTTCCTGCAGCACGGTAAAGATGGCCAGAATGCCGAAAGACAAGGCAAGGGCTAGGATCAGGCGCTTCGAGTCCATCAGATTCAGCTATCCTTGGGAGTGGGGACCGGGTCGTATCCACCGGGGTTGAAAGGGTGGCAGCGCAATATGCGCCGGGCCGCGAGCAGGCTGCCCCGCGCGGCGCCGTGGCAAGCCAGGGCCTCGCGCGCATAGGCGCTGCAGGAAGGGTAAAAACGGCAATTGGCGCCAATCACGGGGCGCAGCGTGAGTTCATAGACGCGCACGGCGCCGGACAGCATGAGGGCCGCCGGGCTCATGCCAGCACCTCGTCCAGCGCCCGGGCCAGATTGCCGGTCAGGCGGGAAAACGCGATGTCGCCCGTTTCCCGCCGCGCGATCAGCACCAGCTCGACGCCCCGCAGCTCCCGCCCGGCCAGAACCAACCGCGCCGCCTCGCGCAGCCGCCGCTTGGCGCGGTTGCGTGAGACGGCGTTGCCGATCTTCTTGGTGGCCGTATAGCCGACACGCGGCATCTCGTCCCGGCCATCCTGGACAGCCTGGAGCACGAAGCCATGTTTGGCGACTTTTTTCCCCCGCGCGGCCAGGCGCAAAAACTCTGCGCGCCGGGTCAACCGGGCGGGCGGTGTCTGGGCGTTGGCCATGAGCGTCTGCCGGCGCGCGGGGCGCGCGATCAGGCGGAGAGCTTGGCGCGGCCCTTGGCGCGGCGGTTGGCGATCACCTTGCGGCCGCCAACAGTCGCCATGCGGGCACGGAACCCGTGCCGGCGCTTGCGGACGAGCTTGGAAGGTTGATAGGTCCGTTTCACGGCATTCTACTCCGGCAAAAGACAAATAAATCTATTCGCCGGACCGTCCCCGGTCTGGCGTGTTGGCGGGGTATAGGCGGGGGGGACATGCCCCGTCAATCTCGCCCGCGCGCGGCTTTCGCCAGCCAGCGGCATAAATCCGCCTTTTTCGCCGTCTCCAGCCCGGCGGCGAGCTCTTCTTCCAGCGCCAGCACCCGCCGCTTGGCCTCGGCCAGCATCGTTCGCCCGGATTCGGTGAGACACAAATGCAGGATGCGCCCATGGCGCGCATCCGCCGCCCGGTCCAGCAACCCGGCCCTGAGCAGGTTTTTCACGATGACCCCCACCGTCTGCGGCGTCAGCAACGCCAGCCGGGCCAAATCCGCCCCCGAGGCGCCGGGATAGGCATGCACCATGGTCAGCACCGCGAATTGCGGCAAGGTCATGGGAAGATCCGCCAATGCGCGCTCCTGCCTCTGACGGTGAACATGCGCCGCCTGGCGCAGCAGATAGCCAAGATACCCTTCCTCGCCGCGCTTGCCCTCGCCCGCTTCGGGAATGTCCGGGCCGCTCTTCATATCATAACCCTTATATGTTATCAGAGCTATGACAATATCGCACCCTCAGGAGCTTCGCAATGAATTTGGCCGATTTCTCGAAACTCTACCCAGCCATCCCCGCCGGGCTGCGCGCCCTCACCGGGGCGGTCAAGGAGGCCGGGCTGGACCCCGCCCTTACGGAACTGGTCAAGATCCGCGCCTCGCAGATCAATGGCTGCGCCTTTTGCACCCAGTTCCATCTGGCCACCGCGCGCAAGCTGGGGGTGGCGCAGGCGAAGCTGGACCTGCTGGCAGCCTGGCGCGATTCCGGGCTGTTCTGCGACCAGGAGCGTTCCGCCCTGGCCTGGACGGAACGCCTAACCGCCCTGCCCCACGCGCCTCTCACCGAAGCCGAGCGTGAAGCGGCCGAGCACGCCTTTCCAGGTCCTGAATTCGCCCTGCTCTGCACCGCCATCGCCACCATCAACGCCTGGAACCGGATCGCCGCCGGACTCGCTTTTCCTCCAGCCGGCTGACCATACGGCAATTGCCAAGACTCGCTTTTTGCGTTCACAAAACGGTACGCGCCATGAATACATTTATTTCCTCTCGCGCCCGAACCGTTCTCGCCCTGCAGGGCGGCGGAGCGCATGGCGCCTTCACCTGGGGCGCTCTGGACCGGCTGCTGGAGGAAGGGCTGGTTTTCGACGCCGTCACCGGCGTTTCCTCCGGGGCGATCATCGGCGCCATGGCGGTGCAGGGCATGGTCAAGAACGGGCCGGAGGGTGCCCGCGCCGCAATCTCGCGCCTCTGGACCAAGGTGATGGAGGGCAACCTCTTCGGGAATGTCCCGGCCACGCCGCTGGACTGGATGTGGGACACCACCAAGGCGCTCAGCAACGACCTCGCCTGGAGCGGCCTGACCCAGGCCCTGCGCCTGTTCGACCCAGCCCAGCTCAACCCGCTCGGGCAAAACCCGCTGGAACCGCTGCTGCGCGAACTTCTCGACATAACGGCCCTGCGCGCGCCCTCCGCCCCGCGCCTCTATGCCAGCGCAACCGACGTGGAAAGCGGCGAGGCGACGATTTTCACCAACGCGCAAATCGGCGTGCCGGAATTGCTGGCCTCGGCCTGCATTCCCATGATGTTCCCGACCGTGAAAATCGGCGGGCGGCATTATTGGGATGGCGGCTATAGCTGCAACCCGGCCCTGGCCCCGGTTCTCACCCCCCGGCCGGACAGGCTGATCCTCATCCGCGCCCAACCGCGCCAGCGCCGGGGGGTGCCAAGCTCCACGGCGGATATTGTCCACCGCCTGCACGAAATCGCCTTCCAGGCGCCGCTCGCGGCGGAACTGTCCATGCTGCCGCGCCAGGTGCGGTTGCTGGACATCCCAGCCGACCAGGCCCTGGCGCGGCATCCCCTGACCTCCAAACTCAACACCGACCGCCCCTTTCTGGAAATGCTGTTTTCCGCCGGGCGCGAGGCCGCCGCGCACGCCCTGCTCTCGGCATGAGCTGGGCGCGGGGTCTGGAGCGGCTGAAGCCCCAGCCCGCGAGCCTGTCCAGCAAGGTGCTGTGGATCACGGTGGCCACCATATTCTGCATCGAGTTGCTGGTGCTCATCCCGGTGCTGGGACGCCAGCGCATGGTCTGGATGAATGACAACCTCCAGCACCGCGCGGAGATCGCCGCTTATGCCCTGCAAACCGCGCCACCCTCCGCGCAAGGGGAGATATTGCGCCTGGCGGGCATTCAACGGCTAAACCTGATCTCCCCCCGCGGCCAGACCCAAAGCTGGCAAGTCCCGGGGTTCACGCCAAACGCCACCCCTGTCACCATCCCCTCGCGGGAACGGGTTTTCCATAGCAGTTGGAAAACCTGCCTGAACATCGCCGGGTTCGCCCCCAGCGAGGAAACATTCCTGTTCTCATCCGCGACCTCCTCGAACGCGATGATATTGGTCGATGCCGACACCTCCCCCCTCACCGCGCGGCTGCGCCTTTATGCGCGCCGGGGGGTCAGCTTCATCGTCATCGTCTCGCTTTTATCCGGGCTGCTGGTCTATGCGGCGCTCAACCGGCTGCTGGTGCGGCCCATGGAGATCATGACCGCCTCGATCATCCATTTCCGCGAGAGCCCGGAAGACGCGGACAGCACGGGGCTGAACTGGCTGACCAACCGGCCGAAGGACGACATCTCCACCGCCGCGCGTGAACTCAAGGCCATGCAGGAGGAACTGCGCGCCGCTCTCTGGCGTAATGCCCGCCTGGCCGCCGTGGGCACGGAAGTGGCGAAAATCGCGCATGATCTGCGCAATATTCTCTCCTCCGCCCTGCTGATGGCCGACCGGCTACAGGATATTGACGACCCCACCGTGCGCCGGGCCACCCGCACGCTCATCCCCTCCGTGGAGCGGGCCACGCAGTTGGTTTCCCGCACGGTCGAGTTCGCGCGCGAGGGGCCGCCGCAAATCATGCGCGCGCCCGTCTCGATCCACGAGTTGATCGAAGAGGCGTCCGAAAGCCTGGCGCCGGAGAGCAGTGGCTGGCGGCTCGAAAATCTCGTGCCCGCCGACCTGGTGCTGCCCATGGACCGCGCCCTGCTTTACCGTGTGTTCCTCAACCTGATCCGCAACGCCGCCGAGGCGGGCGCCACCCTCATCGGCTTGAGCACGGAAACCCAAAACGGCCAGACCCGCCTGCGCATGGTCGATAACGGCCCTGGCCTTCCGGAGCGGGCGCGGGCGAATCTGTTCAGGCCCTTCACCGGCTCGGCCCGTAGCGGCGGCACGGGGCTGGGCCTGACCATCGCGCGCGATCTCATCCGCGCCCATGGCGGCGACCTCGTGCTGGAGCGCACCGGCCCCAATGGCACCGTGTTCTGCATGGACCTCGCCACCGGCGAAAGCTGAACATCGCCCTAAAATACCTATAACCATAGAGAATATACTGGTTTATGTTTGCTCCAGACGCCTGAAACCAAAAAAATCCTTTCCACCACTTCCCCAAAAAGGGCAAAAAATCGTTATTTTGCCAGAGAGATTGCAATGGACGAGAAAATCCTTTTCTAAAGGACCATGATCCCATTGGCTCTTAACCCTTCCCGCCTGAAACTCGGCTTGGCCGGGGCTGGCGCTCCCGCCCTCAGGCGGTTGCGCGCCCTGCATCGCGCGGGCGCCGGAGAGAGCCTGTGCGTTTTCACCACGGACGCGGAACTGACCCGCGAGGCTGGAGCCATGGCCGTACCACATCTGCCCGCGCCGGCCGAGATCGCCGGGCTGAACCTGCTCTGGATCGCCGGCCTCGCGGAACCCCAATACCGCCCCCTGGCAATGACCGCGCGCGCCAGCCGCGTGCTGGTGAATGTCGAGGACGTGCCGGAATTTTGCGACTTCAACGCGGTGGCGGAGATCCGCCGGGGCGATCTGCTGCTCGCCATCTCCACCGGCGGCCGGGCGCCGGGCCTGGCGGGGGCCATCCGCAAGCGGCTGGAAGCCCTCTTTCCGGAAAGCTGGGCCGCGCATGTGAAGGAAATCGAGACGCTGCGCCAGGGCTGGCAGGCTGAGCGAATGCCCATGGCGGAAGCAGCCCAGCGCATCGATCAGCTGGTCGAGAAACGGCGCTGGCTGCCCTTTCCGAAATAACCGCCCCATAGATCTCAAGATCTCAGCGCCGGCGCGCTTGACCCGGCCAGGAACCGACAATGCCTGACAGCCTTCCCCCATCCACAGATGCCGAAACCGTCCTGCGCGAGGCCATTCTTCGCCAATTTCCGGGCAAGATCGCGCTGGTTTCCTCCTTTGGCGCCGAATCCGCCATCCTGCTCCATCTCGCCGCGCGGATCGACAAGGCCCTGCCGGTGATTTTCCTGGAGACCGGGCGGCTATTTCCAGAAACCCTCACCTACCGTGACGAGCTGACCGCAAGGCTCGGGCTGACGGATGTGCGTTCCATCCGCCCCTCGGGGGCGCAACTGGCGGCCTACGACCCCGATGGGCGGCTTTGGGAGACAGACCCGGATCTCTGCTGCGCCATCCGCAAAACCAACCCGCTGGACGAAGCCTTGGTGGGCTTCACGGCCTGGATCACCGGACGCAAGCGCGGCCAGTCCGCCACCCGGGCCAAGCTGCAATTGCAGGAAACCGGCGCGGATGGGCGCATCACCGTCAACCCGCTGGCCTTCTGGGACGATGCGATGCTGGAGGCCTATTTCCCGGCACATGGCCTGCCGCGCCACCCCCTGCACGCGCAAGGCTATACTTCCATCGGCTGCGCCACCTGCACCCGCAAGCCGCTGCCAGGCCAGGATAAGCGCTCGGGCCGCTGGGCCGGACAAGCCAAAACCGAATGCGGCATCCATATGCCCCGCGCCATGACCAAGCCGGACTGGCCGGAACATCTCAGCTTCGAGGTCTGAGCGGAGTCCGGCCGCGCCCGCGCGGGGGTTCTCCCATGCGTGTGATGCACGCCGGGGCGGAATTCCTTCCGTCATGTGACTGAAACAGGGCCAAAACCACATCCCAACGCCCCGCGCGCCAGGCATGCGGGATGCTGCGGCGCGGCGCGGCGGCTTTACACAGAGCCTGGGATTGAATAACGCTTCAGCCGTTCCGTCCCGTCAGGATGGCCTTCCTGACGCCTTGAAGAAGTCACATAATAGAAGGTGAAGCATATGGCTCAAACCGCTACCAGCAAGCAGGTCGGCACGGCGACGCTTAGTTTTAACGACAAGACGGCGACGCTGCCGGTGCTGGGCGGGACGCTCGGCACGGATTGCGTGGATGTGCGCAAGCTCCAGGGAGAACTTGGCGTCTTCACCTTCGATCCGAGCTATGGGGCCACCGCCTCCTGCGAAAGCTCGATCACCTATATCGATGGCGACGAAGGCGTCCTGCTCCATCGCGGCTACCCGATCGACCAGCTCGCCGAGAACTCCTCCTTCCTCGAAGTCGCGTATCTGCTCCTTTACGGCGCGCTGCCGACCAAGACGGAGCTGGACAGCTTCACCACCGGCATCACCCGCCACACGATGCTGCATGAGCAGATCCGTAATTTCTGGAACGGCTTCCGCCGCGACGCGCACCCGATGGCGATGCTCTGCTCCGTGGTCGGCGCCATGTCGGCCTTCTATCCGGACAGCATCGACATTCACGACGAGCATCAGCGCGAAATTTCGGCCTACCGGCTGATCGCCAAGATGCCGACCATCACCGCCTGGGCGTATAAATACAATGTCGGCCAGCCCTTCATGTATCCGCGCAACGACCTCACCTACGCGGAAAACTTCCTATACATGTTCCATGGCGTTCCGGCCGAGACCTACAAGCCGAACCCGGTGCTGACCAAGGCGATGGACCGCATCCTGATCCTGCATGCGGACCATGAGCAGAACGCCTCCACCTCCACCGTGCGCCTGGCCGGCTCCACCGGCACCAACCCGTTCGCCTGCGTCGCCGCCGGCGTCGCCTCCCTCTGGGGCCCCGCTCATGGCGGCGCCAACGAGGCCGTGCTGAAGATGCTGGGCGAAATCGGCCACAAGGACAACATCCCCGACTTCATCAAGCAGGTGAAGGACAAGAACTCCAACGTGAAGCTGATGGGCTTCGGGCACCGCGTCTACAAGAACTTCGACCCGCGCGCGAAGATCATGCAGAAGACCTGCCACGAGGTTCTGGGCGAGCTTGGCATCAAGGACGAGCCGCTGCTCGACCTCGCCATCGAGCTGGAGAAGATCGCGCTGGACGACGATTATTTCGTCTCCCGCAAGCTCTATCCGAATGTCGATTTCTATTCCGGCATCATCCTGAAGGCGATGGGCTTCCCCACCACCATGTTCACGCCGATCTTCGCCCTGGCGCGCACCGTGGGCTGGATCAGCCAGTGGAAGGAAATGATCGAGGATCCGACGAACCGCATCGGCCGTCCGCGTCAGATCTATACCGGCGCGGCAAAGCGCGACTACGTGCCGGTCGACAAGCGGGGCTGATGCGGCGACGCACCCACCACCACAAAGGACAGGGGAAGCAACGCTTCCCCGCCAAGCTTGCCACCCCTTCCACGGCGCGCCCATGGAAGGGGTTGTTTTTGGACACCGCATGAAAAGCTTTGTCGACAGCCCGGCCCGCAACCTCATTGGCGGGCTGATTTTCATGGTGGTGATCATCACCTGCGCCACGCTCGCCTTCACCGCCGAAGGCTGGAGCTTCAGCGATTCTTTTTATTTCGTGATCATCACGGTCTTTACCGTGGGATACGATGAAGTCCATCCGCTGCTGACACCGGAGCTGCGTTCCATCACGCTGGCCACCATCATTCTCGGCTGCACGGGCATGATCTTCCTCACCGGCGCGCTGGTGCAGTTCATCACTTTCGGACAAATTCAACAATTGCTGGGAAACAGGCGGATGAAAACGCAGATCGGCAGGATGCGCGGGCACGTGATCGTCTGCGGATATGGGCGCATCGGGCAAATGCTCGCCGAGGAATTAAAGGCCGGGAACATTGAGTTCCTGATCCTGGACCGGGAGGAGGCAAAGCTCTCCGAGGCCGCCGCGCGCGGCCATGCCACCCTCCTGGGCGACGCGACGGACGAAACCGTGCTGCAAACCGCCAGGGTAGAGCACGCCCGTGCCCTGGCCTGCGTCGTGCCCAACGACGCGGTGAATGTGTTCATCACCCTTTCCGCCCGCAACCTCAACAAGGATATCGAAATCATCGCCCGTGGCGAGGCCGCCAGCACCAAGAGCAAGCTCCTGCGCGCGGGGGCCAGCGCCGTCGTCGAGCCCACCCATATCGGGGCCGAGCGCATCGCCCAGCTCATCCTGTTTCCACGCAGCGTCAAACTGACCGATTCCAGCCATATGCGCATGCTGGGCACGGGGCTGCGCACGCTGGGACTGGAGCTGGAAAGCCAGTCCGTGGCCATGGACAGCCCTTATGCCGGCCAGAGCGTGGAGGCGATCGAACATGGCGCGGGCGGGACATTGTTCGTCGTGGCGCTCAACCGCCGCGATGGCACGACCATCACCCGCCCCGGCCCGGAACTGGTGGTGGAGGCGGGCGATGGTGTCGTGATCATTACCCGTGCCGGGCGCGAGACGCCCCAGCACGGCCCCGCGCACGGCTGGCCGCCGAGACTGGCCTGAAGCAACGGGCGCGGGTGAACGGATCCGCTCCATGAAGGCCCCCCGCCAAAACATGGCGCGGCAAACCGCCATCATCGGCCATGGCTGAGATATTTCATAAAAAACGAACAGTATCAGCGGCTAGCCCGCCAGATTCAGGATTGCCAAATCATGTCGCGCGGGCCATTTTGCGCGCGGGGTGTTCTGGATAGACGGACGAGGCTGGAGTGCCTTGCGCCCTTGATGCGCGGCCCCTTTTTTCATGGTCTGACTCTTATCCCAGAGCGCTGGAGCGATGAGGATAAGCGGTTTGGATACGCAGATCATGACCCTTCTGGCCGCATTGGCCTTGTGCTGCGCGGGCATTGCCGGGCTGGCATGGCGGCAGGCGCGCCGGCGGCGCGAGCACAAGCAGAAAGCCGAGGCCTTGTTCAGAAGCCAAGTCGCGGACATGGATGCGCTGCGCCAGGAGCTACAGAAAGACAACAGGGCCGAGATCGATGAAAGCGGACCGCTGATCGAGGGCGATTCATTGCCATCCGAGCCCGCCCCCCCTCTGCCCATACCCGCCGCACCGCCAATGCCCGCCACACCGCCCATGCCCGCCCCCACGCCGACAACCGGGCCGATCCTGGTCTGCCGGTCGTTCGGCGCGGGATTCGGTGACAAGGTCATATTGGACGATGTGCATTTCACGGTTCCAGCCCACGGGGTTTCGGTGCTCATGGGGCCGCCCGGCACGGGTAAATCCACCTTGCTGCGGTCTTTGGCGGGGGCATATGCGCGCACGCCCATGCATAAAAGCTGGGGGGAAGTGGTTTACCAGGGCCAGCCCCTGGGTGAGGAAAACCGGCCGCCGCTGGTCGGGCAGCGCCTCAATCTGATTCAGCGCACGGTGCTGGAGAGCCTGCTGGTCCATCGAACGGACAGGCTCGAAACAATGGACGAAGCCGCGCAACGCGATTGGGTCAAAGGCTGGCTCGTCGAGCTGGGCCAGGAGGCGCTGAGCGAGCAGCTGGACACGACACTGATCGATCTGCCGGTCGCGCGCCAGCGCGCGGTCTCCATTCTGCGTGAGGCGATGGCGGGCGGAGCGCTCTTGATGATCGACGAACCCACCACCGGCATGAAAGACGAGGATGCCGCCTATATTCTCGCCCTGCTGGAAGGATTGGCCAGCCGGATGGCGCTGCTGGTGGTGCTGCATAATCAGAAACAGGCCAGGCAGATCGGCCAGGAGATTATTTTGCTGGCGGGGGGCTATGTGCAAGCGCAAGAGCCTGTCGGGACATTTTTTTCAGCACCGCCCAACCCTGTCGCGGCGCAGTTCGTCCAGACCGGCAGTTGCGCCGTGCCGGCACCCGGCCTGCCGGAGGATCAGGCGGCCGAAAACGCGCTCACCGCGCCTAGAGCGTTGTCATCCGGGGCCCTGGCCGCGGTGGCGCCACGCATGCCCGCGCCCCCCACGCCCGAGGAGCCACCGCCCGGCGACAAGGCATCCGGCCCCAGGGGGTTCATCTGGATCGAGAAGGGGCATCTGGCGGCGACACCGATGCCAGGCGCCACGCTGGATCTTGATTATGACCTCGATCTTCTGAAGCAGGTCGGCGTGACCTGTCTGGTCACATTGACGGAGAGGAGCCTGCCGGAAGATGCCCTGCTCAGGCACGGGCTCAAGGCGGTGCATCTGCCCATTGCCGATCGCCACGCGCCCACGCCCGAGGAGATGGACGCGCTGGCCGCCCATATGCGCAGCCTGCTGGTCCAGGGTGAGGTGCTGGCCGTGCATTGCCTGGCGGGGTTGGGGCGCACAGGCACCATATTGGCCGGTTTTCTGGTGAAGGAGGCTGGGCTTTCCGCGCGGGCGGCGCTGGAGAAGCTGCGTGCCATCAACCGGCAATTCGTGCAGACCGACAGCCAGGAGCAATTTCTCGCCGATTATGAGATGTCCCGCGGGGCCCCCTCATAATGGCCAACTGACCAAAAAAAGCCGGCGGCGACGGTCCGACCGGCCAGGTCGCTCGCATGGGGAAAATCCGACGGAGGGACCGGAAGGCATGTTTCCATGCGTTCCGCCTTTTGTCTTACGATGATGGAGTATTGTTCCAATGAGTTCTGCCCTCGACGAAGCCCTGGCGAAAACCATTTCGACCATCCCTGAATGTATCGCCGCTGGGTATGTAGATGTTAGCTCCGGCTTTCTGCTGGGTATCAAAACCGTCGATTCCCATCCGCGAGAGGTGATCGATCTCGTGGCGGCCGCCACGGCGGATATGTTCCAGGGCGGCAATGTCGGCGCCGTGGAAGCATTATGGAAGCGCGCCCGTGGCGTTGAGAGCAACCGGCATTATTTTCAGGAATTCATCGTCAATTCCGACAATACCATCCATGTCTTCCTGCGCGGCAAGAAATACGCCGATTATGTCGCCGTGTTCGTCTGCCGTATCAGTGCCAATATCGGCCTGGTGCTGACAAAATCCCGCATGGCGATGCCGACCATCGAAAACGCCATCTGAGAGACGGCGGCGAACATTCAGCCAGACGGCAAACAACATCGATTGAAATGTTCGCGGGGTTTGGGGCGCTTCTTATAAAAGTGCCCCAAACCCCAGCCTTTGCGGCGTCGCATTTCAAGGACCGCGCCCCGGAGCATCCTCCACTCGTTTTGTTCACGCGCACGGCTCTGGCAGATTGTTTCAGGCAATCTCGTCCAAGCGCGCGAATTGCGCGCCGCTCTCCTGCAAGGCGGCCAGCCCCGCGGCAATTCCCGCCCCGCTGGCGCGCCTTGGCTGATTGATATGGCCTTCGATCACATCGCCATCCCGCGCGGCCTTGATGCGGGCTTCCACCAGCGCGGCGGGAAATGAGGCCCCGGCATCGGAATTGAGGGAATAGCCCGCCACGCGCACGCCCAGCCCCTCGATTTTGGGTACGACCGAAGGGGTATAAAGCCCCGCCGCGCCCCGGTACCAGGTCGGATGGCGGCCCGTGACCTTGTAAACCGCATCCGCCCCACCGGCGATTTCCGCCTCGATGGCGGGCCAGCTTCCCGCCACCTCCAAACCATAGATACGTTGCGTGCCCAGCACCGGCGGCAAATGCCGCGCGCCATGATTCTCCAGCGTGAACACAGTGGGATACTTCAGGAAAAAAGCCAGCCCGTCCGGATTCATCCGCATCCATACCGCGGTGATGAAGATGGTGGCCGGGATGTTCCGCGCCACCAGCAGACCGGCGATGCGCGGATCGAAATGCCCGGGGCAGGCATCCAGCGTCACCGCGACCCGGCGCGGCCCATGCCCCGGAGGCAGACGTAAAACCGGTTCCACCAGCCCGTCCTTACGCACCGGCCCCATCGCCAGGGGCGCCGCCAGCATTCCCTGGCAAAGCCGGCGGCGGGTCAGCCTTTCGCCATGAATCGTTCCGCCATGACACGTCCAGCACATTTTCAATATCCGCGCCGTCTCCGGCAAACGCTCCCGTTACGCTCCGATGCGGCCAACCACACGATCGATGGCGAGGAAAAACAGATAAACACCCCCCAGCGCGCAGGCGCTGGTCAATTTCATCGTGAAATAATCCTGGTGTTCATGTTCGCCCCAAAACAGCGCGCCAAGAACCGCCGGGGGCCCAAGCAGCAATGTGCCCGCCAGCGTTATCGTTCCAGCTTTTCTGCCAGGCTTAGCCGCCATTCAGAACCCTTCCGGCCACGGCGTCCAGCTTCTTCAGCGTGGCGGGGTCACGCGCCTCGGGGGCGGTGATCAACGCATAGGTCAGCGCCGTATCGCAGCCATGGGGGCAGTCGGCGCGCGGGGCCGCCAAGCGCGGCAGAACATCCTTCACCAGGTTGCGCGCCTTGTCGGCATTGCCGAGCAGCACCTTCACCACCTGATCGACGGTGACGGCATCATGATCCTCGTGCCAGCAATCGTAATCCGTCACCATGGCCACGGTGGCGTAGTCGATCTCCGCCTCGCGGGCGAGCTTGGCCTCGGGCATGTTGGTCATGCCGATCACCGAACACCCCCAGGAGCGATAAAGATTGCTCTCCGCCAATGTGGAAAATTGCGGCCCTTCCATCACCAGATAGGTGCCGCCGCGCGTATGCGGCAGATCCAGCGCCTTCAGGCTTGCCTCCAGCGCGTCGCCAAGGCGCGCGCAGACGGGATGGGCCATGGAGACATGCGCGACACAGCCAGGGCCGAAAAAGCTTTTCTCACGAGCGAAGGAGCGGTCGATGAACTGATCCACGATCACGAAATGCCCCGGCGGCAATTCCTCCTTCAACGAACCGACAGCGGACATTGAAAGAATATCCGTCACGCCCAGCCGCTTCAGCGCGTCGATATTGGCGCGGTAATTCAGCGCGGTGGGAGAGGTTTTGTGCCCACGCCCGTGGCGCGGCAGAAACACCACCTTCTGGCCTTCATAGTCGCCGGTCAGGAACTCATCCGACGGGTCGCCCCAGGGGGTTTCGACCTTCACCCATTTGGTGTTCTTCAGCCCGTCGATATTATACAGGCCGGATCCGCCAATGATGCCGATGACCGGCTGCTTCGTCTCACCCATCTTCGTGCTCCAAAAAATCAAACGTTTTTGGGGCGCCCTTTTTTCAAAAAGGGCGCGAAAAATGCCGCCTTTTTTACAAAAAAGGCGGCACCCGAAAAACTCCTATTATTGATTCAGGCCTCACGCAACCTTGCGTTTCTCCTGATATTGCGGGCGCTTCGGCTTGATCTTGCGCACCTGCATGTCCGGATGGCGCGCCGGCTTCTTCACCGGCATCGCCTGCTTCGGCCGCTCACCGCCCGCCACCTTCATCTTGATGCCGGTCAGCTTCTCGATCTGGTTCAGATAAGGCAGCTCGGTCGCATCGCAAAACGCCACCGCCACGCCATCCGCGCCATTGCGCGCGGTACGGCCGATACGATGCACATAGCTCTCCGGCTCATTCGGCAGCTCGAAATTGACCACATGCGTCACACCGTTCACATCGATCCCGCGCGCGGCGATATCGGTTGCCACCAGCGCGCGCACCTCACCGGCCTTGAACGCCTCCAGCGCCCGCTGGCGCTGATTCTGGCTGAGATTGCCATGCAGCGCCGCCGAGGGGATCTTCGAATTATTCAGCATCATCGCCACCCTGTCCGCGCCGCGCTTGGTGCGGGTGAACACCACGGTCTTTTCGAATTCCTTCTGGTGCAACAGCTTCACCAGCAGGTTGCGCTTCTCCGGCCCTTCGGCGAAATGCACGCTCTGCTCGATCTTCGCCGGGGTGGAGGACACGGCTTCGATCTCCACGCGCACCGGCTCACGCAGCAGGCCATTGGCCAGCTTGGCGATTTCCGGCGGCATGGTGGCGGAGAACAGGGCGGACTGGCGCCGGCCCGGCAACGCGGCCACCACCTTGCGGATATCCGGCATGAAGCCCAGATCCAGCATGCGGTCCGCCTCGTCCAGCACGAAGAACTGGCACTGGTCGATGACCAGCTCGCGGGTGTTCATCAAATCCACCACGCGGCCAGGGCAGCCCACCACGATGTCCGCGCCGCGCATCATGCGCTGCACCTGCCCGAAACGGCTGACACCGCCCACCACCAGCACGGTGCGCAAACCCAGCCCCGCGCCGAATTTCTTGATCTCCTGCTCGATCTGCACGGCCAGCTCGCGCGTCGGCGCCAGCACCAAGGCCCGGGTGGAAAAGCGACGGCTATGCAGCTTCTCGGTCGCGAAGGCCTGAAGCATGGGCAGGGCAAACGCCGCCGTCTTACCCGTGCCGGTCTGGGCGATGCCCAGAACATCCCTGCCCTCCAGCCCGTGCGGAATGGCCCGCGCCTGGATGGGGGTGGGCTTCATGAAACCCGCCGCCTTCAACGTACCCAAAATCGAGGAAGCCAGACCAAAAGATTCAAACGTCAAATCACTCACAACAAACATCTCCGCCGCCAAGGGCATCCCCAAGGCGGTCAATGTCAGCATTCCCATGCGCGAAACTGGAAAAGGACGGTGCAAATAAGCCCGTAAAGGGCGTCCCCGCCCCGTAAAGCATGTTCCGGCCATGTCTGGTTCGCGCCATGGCCAAGACTGCCTGTTCCTTACGCCGCCTGCCCATGGCTGCGCAAGGCTTATGATGCAATGCAGAAACCCGCGCCCTGGGGCATTTCCATTTACCCCGGCATGCGGAGAACGCTTGCGTTCATTGCCCGGCCAACAAAAAACCCTCCCGCCTGAGGCGGAAGGGTCTTTTGTTCGTGGTCAGGCCCGTCAGTCGCCCGCGGCGGGGTGGAAAGCCACGGCCCTGGCTTTTTGCGGGGCCGGCGCCACAATTGTCCGCCGCACCTTGGCCGGCATCGCCGCCAGGATGGAAACCCCCACCGAGGCCAGATAAGGCATGGATTGGGTGAACAGCACCGCCACCCATAATTTGGTTTCCAGCGTCGCCCAATGATGGCCAAAGCCGACCCCCAGCGCCGCCCCCCAGGTGAGCAGCAGGATCACCAGCTCCTCGCGGGCCATCACCAGCCCCTGCACCAGGGCCGGGGCGTTCTCCATCTTCGGGGTCCGCAGGAAGGGCAGCCTGTTGGTAAACAGCCCCTTCCACACCGCCTTACCGATGGCATGGGACAAAGCCAGCCCCGCCACCGCGGCCCCCAGCCGATCCATGAACCCGCACGGCACGCGGTTTTTATAAAGGGCCAGGATCTGCGCGATCTTGAACAGGAACAACCCGATGGATGGCAGCATGAACAAGGCGATCGGGAATTCAAACCGCACCGGGTCCAGGATCAGCCCCAGCGACCAGGCCAGCCCCATGGCCAGGAACACCAGCCCCAGCGCATCGCCGAACCAGGGCAGCCAGCCGGTGATGAAATGCCAGCGCTGGCCAGCCGTCAGCTCCTTATTGAAGGGGTTGAACAACGCCCCGGCATTGGCGCGCACGATGCGCATGGCGCCATAGGCCCAGCGGTAACGCTGCTTGCGGAAGGCGTTATAATCGTCTGGCATCACGCCCTTGCCGAAGCTCTTCTTGGAATACACCGCCTCATACCCGGCACGGAACAGCCGCAGGCCCAGTTGGGAATCCTCGGTGATGCACCACTCGGCCCAGCCATTCTCGTTCAGCAGCGCCTCCTTGCGGATCAGCGTCATGGTGCCGTGCTGGATGATGGCGTTGCGCTCGTTGCGCGTCACCATCCCGGCATGAAAGAAGCCCGCATATTCCCAGAACATCATGCGCTTGAAGATGGAGCCGTCATTGTCCCGGTAATCCTGCGGGGACTGGGTGAAACCCACCGCCGGGTCGTCGAAGGCCGGAGCCATGCAGCGCAGCCAGTCGGGCTCGACCAGATAGTCGGAGTCGATCACGCCGATCACCTCGGCATCCGGCGCCGTCTCCCTCAGGGCGAAGTTCAAGGCCCCCGCCTTGTAGCCCTTGTATTTGCCAAGGGTGAAGAAGCGGAATTTGGGCCCAAGCCGCGCGCAATGCTCGGCCACCGGCTCCCACACACGCGGGTCCACCGTGTTGTTGTCGATCACCAGCACCTCGAAGCGCTCATAATCAAGCGCGGCCAGCGCATCCAGCGTCTGCTTCACCATATGCGGCGGTTCGTTGCAGATCGGCAGATGGAGGGAGACTTTCGGCAGCCTGGCCCCCGCCGGCGCCGGGATCGGCTCGTAATGGCGGCGGGAAACGCGGCCGAAAATGGTCTCGACCAGATCGAAGCTGTCCGCGATCAGCAGAAAGAGCAGCATGCCCTGCCCCGCCGCCAGCCCGGCCCACACCGCGGCCGCGCTGTAGGAGAGATAGGTCTGGCCCATATTCATCAGCAGCATGGCCAGCGTGCTGGTGAAGCCCTCCACCAGCACGGCAAAGAGCAGCTTGCCGGGCCAGCGGATGTCAGGCCGGCGCGAAAGCAGCGCCATGGTGGCCAGCAGGCTCGCCAGCGCCGCGCCCAGCGCGTACCAGATCCATTCCGGATGATTCCAGACCGGCCCGGTCAGCGACCATTTCGCATGACGGCCCAGCGTGAACATGCCCCAATAGCCAGCGGCCCGGCCCTCGAAGCTGGTCTTCCAAGGCTGGTCGAAGGCCTCCATCACGAAATAATTGAGATGCTCCTTCTGCGCGAGATTGAAGAAATCACGCAGGAAACGGGCCTGATTGATGGTGCTGGCGCGCGCCGCGCCAATATCGATGCCATCGGAAGGCCAGCCGATCTCACCGATCACGATCTTCTTGTTCGGGAAACGCTCATGCACTTCCTGAAAACGGTGCATGGCGTCCTGCACGGCGATGTTTTCCGGAACGCCTTCCCAATAAGGCAGCAAATGCACGGTGATGAAATCGACCGAATTGGCAAGCTCGGGATGCTTCAGCCAGACATGCCACGGCTCGGCCGTGGAAACCGGCACATGCACCTGCTTCTCCACCTGGCGAATATCGGCCACGAGTTGCGGCACCGTGAGGTCGCCACGCAAGATCACCTCGTTGCCGACCATCACCTGCTTCACGTCGGAGTTGGCGTTGGCCACCTTCACCACCTTCGCCAATTCCTTGGCGTTGGCCTCCTGATGCGTGTCCAGCCAGGCACCGAGCGTCACATTCAGCCCCATCCCCCGCGCCAGCGCCGGAATCTGTCCCAGATCGCCCTCGACCGTATAGGTCCGGATATTATGGGTATGTTCGGCCGCCAGCCTCAGATCGGATTTGATCTGCCCAATGCTCGGATACACCCCCGTCTGCGGGCTCTCACCCTTATGGAAGGGCGAGAAAGCGAAACCGCCGATCTCTCCGGTGTAAGGCGGAATATTTGTCGCCGGCCGGTTGGTCGCGGCCCAAAGCCCGAACGCCACGACCCCCACCCCCAGGGCTGCGCCCCAGGAGCTTGGGCTGGCCCACCCGCGGCGGGCCTTGCGTGTGGAAATCAGTGCCTCCTGGCGATGAATTTGCGACTGGTACGTCATGCGAGATGTCCAAGCTGCTGTTGGGGCGAACCCCGGTTCTTGGTGAACATGACAATTCAGTGCGGCCAGGGCTGGGCGCGATTGTGGCCCAACTAAGGCAAACAAAATTTAATCTTGTAACTGGATGTATTGCTAAAACACAAAAAACACGATGTTTTACAATGCATTGTATAAACAACTTGTCCAGCCGGCTTAACAAGCGCAAAGCCGCCCCCCGGCAATCGCATGCCACGCGAAACCACGCTACAAGCAGACCATGCCCCTGATTTTGCAACTTGCCATCCTGGCGCTCCTGGTTCTGTTGAATGGCGCCTTCGCGCTCGCGGAACTGGCCCTCGTCTCATCGCGCCGGGCCATGCTGACCTTGATGGAACGCCAAGGCGTGCGCGGCGCCACGCGGGCGCGCATGCTGGCGGACGACCCGGAAAGCTTCCTGCCCACCACCCAGTTCGGCATCACGCTCATCGGCATTCTCACCGGTGTGTTCGGTGGCGACCAGCTCGGTGTGCGCATGCAGGGGCCGCTGCGCGACATTCCCTATATCTCCGCTTATGCCGGGCCGCTGGGCGTGATCCTCACCGTGCTGATCATCACCTATCTCACCTTGGTGTTCGGCGAACTGGTGCCCAAGCAGCTCGCCCTGCGCCATCCTGAAAAACTGGCCGTTCTGGTCGCCGGACCGATCTCCGTGCTCGCCCGCCTTGCCGCCACGGCGATCTGGGCCTTGCGCAAAACGACAGACCTCGTGCTGCGCCTGTTCGGCCCGGCCCTTGAGGACCGGCGCGGCGTTTCGGAAGAAGAACTGAAGGCGATGCTGGTGGAAGGGGCGGAAACCGGCGTGCTGGAAAACGAGGAGCGCGACATCATCGAGCGCGTGCTGCGCCTAGCCGACAAGCCCGTGCGCGCGATCATGACACCACGCACCGAAATCGTCTGGATCGACCGCGCCGCCGGGCGCGAGGACATCATCGCCCGGCTACGGGCCGCCTCGCATTCGCGCTTCGTGGTCTGCGACGGCTCGGTGGATAATGTCGCGGGCATCATCCTGGCGAAGGATGTGCTGGACCGGGTTCTGGACAACCGGGAGGGAGCCATCATCTCCACCGTGCTTCGTCAGCCCATGGCCATCCCCGACTCGGTCTCCGCGCTCGACGCCCTGGAACGTCTGAAGACCGACGAGTTGGGCATGGCCCTGGTCTTCGATGAATATGGCAGTTTCGAGGGGGTGGTGACCGCCGCCGACGTGCTGGAGGCGATTGTCGGCGATGCCGAGGATACCGGCCCTTCCTCCTATATCGAGCCACCGCCGGACTCGGTCTACGAGCTGGACGGCCTGACCCCCATAGACGAAACCAAGGCCAGGCTGCACCTGCCCAACCTGCCCAACGAGGGCAGCTACCACACGCTGGGCGGGCTGATCCTGGCCCTGCTGCTGCGTCCCGCCGCGAAGGGCGATGCGATCCTGTTCGGCGGCTGGAAATTCGAGGTTCTGGCAATGGATGGGCGCCGGATCGACCGGGTGAAGGTAACCAAGGAGGCCACCGAGTAAACCGCGCCCCCTTTCAAGGGGCCCGAATCCAAAAAGCCCGAATCCAAAGGGCCAGCATCCAAAGGGCCAGCGTCCAAGGAACCCGAAGCGGTTTTCATGCCGCATCCGGCCCGAAAAACGGCGCTCCAGACGACAGGCGGGCCCCGCCCCCAATGCGAACCGGCAATCCCCCTTATGCCTCCGTTGGCATGGATGCTGGATCCGGGGATGCTGGATCCGGCGGTTGCGCCGCCTCCAGCTTTGCCAGCCGGCGCGCCCGCCTGGCCTGCATCCGCTCAATCTCCCGGCCGGCCTGCGCCAGGCTGACCAGCAATTGCGCGCTTACCTCCACCATGCGGGCACTCCGCTCCGCTTCCGGCAATTTTCGCAGCCGCGCGACCTGCCGCCGCAATTCCAGCGGCAGGGCCCCCATGGCGGCTTCCACCCCGGCGAACACTTTCTCCACGGTTTTGCGCGGTGGGCGGCTCTTGGTGGTTTTGACGGTCCTGGTCAGGCGCAGCCGCCCTTCCCGCCGGGCCTCGTCCAGCTTTTGGTTCAGAACCGGCGCCGCCGCGTCGCCATGCGTCAGCAAAGCCTCGATCGCGGCATCCGGCGACACATGATTCCCCCGCACCAACGCCTGCACCTGCGGGTCCGCCCGCGCCAGCAGCAAAAACTGCTCCACCCGCGCGACCGTCTTGCTCTGCGACGCCGCGATCGCCGACGGGCTGAACCCCAGATGCGAAAGCCGCAAATAACCACGGGCCACATCCAGCGCCTCCAGCTTCAATCCCTGGGCGGAGCGCAGCATCAACTCCACCCGCTCCGCGTCATTGCCACGAAACGGAATGACACTGACCCGTGGAATGGACGCCCCCCTGGCGATGGCCATGCGCAGCCCCCGGCGGCGGCAATGCCCCTCGATCACCACGATCCGCCCATCCTCCAACGCGCGGACCACCATCGGCGGCACATAGCGTCCCCGCAGGAAGGATTCACAAAAAGCCTCGATATGCTCGGCGACTTTCGGATTTTCATAATAACGGAGATTGAACCCGTCCTCCTCCTCGATCAGCAGCGGATCGATTTGGTAAAGATATAGCTTATCGTTGTTTTGTCCTTGCGCTTCCGCCGTGAAACTCTGCAACGGTTTGATCACGAATGCCATGAAGCCCCACCATCAAACATTTTGTCCGATCAGGCGGCCTGCGCCGCATGAAGCCCGGCACCGCCAGGGGCCGGGCTTCATGCCATTCATCCAGCATCTTGGTTGCCAGCCGCTTAACACCGCCGGAAAAGCGCGCCCCGCGGGGGCAAGGCGTTACCCCAGCCCCGCCTCCACCGCCCGCGCCACGCGCAGCACCACATCGTCCCGGTAAAGCGGCGCCGCGATCTGCACGGCGGTGGGCAGACCCGCCGCATCCACGCCCATCGGCAATGCGATGGCCGGCTGGCGCGTCAAGCTGAACAGCACCGTCCAGGGGGCCCAGTCACGCAACAGCGCCTCCACCGGGTCGCCATATTCCGCCCGCGCCAATGGCGCGCCATGCGCCACGGCGGGGCAGAGAATCGCATCGACCTCCAGCATCGCCATCGCATGCGCGGCCTCCACGCGCCCGGCTTGCGCCGCCAGCAGCTCCTGCGCGGAAAGATCGGCGAATCGCCCGGCCAGCGCCACCAGCCCGGCATCCATCGGCCCCCGGTCCGCCTCCGGCACGGCATTCACGGATTTCGCCAGCCCCGCCCCCCAGAGCGCCGCGAAAATCCGCCCGGCATCCGGCAAGGCGGGGGCGATCGTGACAAATTCCGCCCCCTGCCCGGCCAGGATGTCACGGGCCGTCTCCACGGCCCCCCAAGCCGCATCGTCGGCCGGCGCCTCGAATCCCGGCGCACGCAGAATGCCGATACGCAGCCCCCTGACTCCATCCTCCAGCCCAGCGGTGAAATCGCGCTTGGGCTCGGGCAGGGAGAACGGGTCCGCCTTGTCGAATCCCGCCAGCGCGGAGAGCATCAGCGCCACATCCTTCACCGAGCGCGCAATCGGCCCCGCCACCGCCACGGGACCGAACGCCCCCAGCGGCCATTGCGGCACCCGCCCGAAGCTGGGCTTCAGCCCCACCACACCGCTCCAGGCGGCGGGAATGCGGATCGAGCCGCCGCCATCCGTGCCCACATGCAGCGGGCCGAAAAACGCCGCCGCCGCCGCCGCCGCGCCGGAGGACGACCCGCCCGGCGTATGCGCCACATTCCACGGATTGCGGGTCACGCCGTTGAGAGGATTGTCGCCGGGGGTTTTCCAGCCAAACTCCGTGCTGGTGGTCTTGCCGATGATCACGGCCCCCGCCGCGCGCAGGGCCGCCACCAGCGGCGCATCCCGCGCCACCGGGGCCGGATCCGTGGTCTTGCTACCGCGCCTGGTCGGCAGGCCGCGCACATCGATCAGATCCTTCACCGTCACCGGCACACCTTCCAGCGCGCGCGCCCGTCCGGCTTTCCAGCGCGCCGCGCTCTCCCGCGCCGCATCCAGCGCGCCAGGGTCGAGCGTGGCGAAAGCGTTGATCTCCGGGTTGCGCCGGGCGATCCGCTCCGTCACCCCTTGCAGCGCCTGCAACGGCGTCAGTTCACCTGTGGCGTAGACCTCCAGCAATTCGGCCGCGTCCAGCGCGGCCGCGTCGTTCACATCCATGGCGGCACCGGCAGGTTCTTCGAGCGCAGGAAGTCGGGGTTGTACAGCTTGCTCTGATAACGCGCCCCGCCATCGCACAGCATCGTCACGACGGTATGGCCCGGCCCCATCGCCTTCGCCACCCGGATCGCCGCCGCCACATTCACCCCCGACGACCCGCCGACGGACAACCCCTCATGGATCATCAGATCGTAAATCTGCTCCAGCGCCTCCGGGTCTGGGATCTTCACCGCATCGTCGATTGGCGCGCCATTGAGGTTTTCCGGCACGCGGGACTGGCCAATCCCCTCGGTGATGGAAGAGCCCGTCACGGTCAGGTCGTCGCTCTTCACCCAGCCATAAAGCCCGCTGCCCTCCGGGTCGGCCAGCACGATCCGCACGTCCGCCTTGCGCTCCTTCAACGCCAGCGCCGTACCCGCCAGCGTGCCGCCCGTGCCGCACGCGCAGGTGAAGGCGTCCACCTTGCCCCCCGTCTGCGCCCAGATCTCCGGCCCGGTGGTGGCGCGGTGCCCCTCCCGGTTGGCCAGGTTGTCGAACTGGTTGGCCCAGACCGCGCCCAGCTCCTCCGCCAGACGGCGCGAAACATGCACGTAATTTCCCGGATCCCTGAACGGCTTGGCGGGCACCAGGCGTAAATCCGCGCCGATCATCCGCAGGAAGTCGATCTTCTCCCGGCTCTGCGTCTCCGGCATCACGATGATGCTCTTATAGCCCAACGCATTCGCCACCAATGTGATGCCGATGCCGGTATTGCCCGCCGTGCCTTCCACAATGGTGCCGCCCGGCCGCAACAGGCCGCGCGCCTCGGCGTCGCGGATGATCGCCAGCCCCGCCCTGTCCTTCACCGACCCGCCGGGCGAGCAGAACTCCGCCTTGCCCAGAATCTCGCAGCCCGTGGCGGCCGAAGCGCGTCTGAGCTTGATAAGAGGGGTGTTGCCGATCGCGCCGATCAAGCCTGCCGCCACTGTTTCCATCCGTAACCGTCCTCGCTATGCTGCGTGCCAAAAGCACATACCGGAGGGTATTATGATCGAAGATGTCTCACCGCGACAGGTCTGGGAAGCGCTGATGAGCAATCCGGATGCTGTTCTGTGCGACGTGCGCACCAACGCCGAGTGGAGCTTCGTGGGCCTTCCAGATCTCAGCGAGGCCGGCAAACAGCCTGTGCTGATACAATGGCAGGTCTTTCCCACCATGCAGGCCAACGCGCAATTCATGGACGAACTGGCCGCCGCGCGCGTCGGCCGGGAGGCGCATGTCTATTTCATCTGCCGCTCCGGCGGGCGGAGCATGGCCGCCGCCCTGACCGCTCTGGAGGCCGGGTTCAAGCATGTCTACAATGTCAAGGACGGCTTCGAGGGCCCGGCCGACGCGCGCGAGCGCCGTGGCAAGGTCGCGGGCTGGAAGGCCGAAGGCCTGCCCTGGAAACAAGGTTAAGCCCGCCTTGCGATATGGGGCGCGGGGCGTGCGAAAACACCGCCCCGATGTCTTTTGCGGGGGGATGTCTTGTCGAGAACGCCCCGCGATGACTGAAATGCCGACCCCGCGCCATCGTCGAAACAGCGCGGCTCCGGAAACGTTCAGACCCGTTCAGCCATTGGCCCGCGTGCCCGCGATATCCAGCGGATTGGAAAAACTCAGCGTGCGGGTCGGGAAGGGAATCTCCACCCCCGCCTCGTCCAGGGCGAGCTTGATCTTCTCGGTGATCTCGCATTTCGTCACCCACCAATCTCCGCTCGCGACCCAGACCCTGAATACAAAATTCACCGAGCTGTCGCCCAGCTCCTTCACCTTGATGAACGGTGCCGGGTCGCTCAGAACCCGCGCATCCCCGGTTGCGACGTCGTTCAATATGGCGGCGGCCTTCTTCAAGTCGCTGCCATAGGACACACCGATGGTCAGATCGATCAGGCGTTGCGTATTGACGGAATAGTTCTTGATCGACGACGCCCATATATCCTTGTTCGGAACGATCAGCTTCAGGCCGTCATAGGTTTTCATCTCCGTGTAGAACAACGAAATTTCCTCGACCGTGCCCGCCTGGGAAGCCGCCTCGACATAATTTCCGACACGGAACGGCCTGAACAAAATCAGCATGATGCCCGCCGCCAGATTGCTCAGCGTGCCCTGCAGCGCCAAACCGACCGCCAAACCGGCGGCGCCGATCAAGGCCACCAGCGAGGTGGTCTGGATGCCAAAACGGTTCAGGACAAAAATAACCGCGAAAGCCAGAACGAGATATCTGACGATATTGCCCAGGAAACGGAACAACGTGTCATCGAGCTTCGGATTGCGCTTCGACACGGCCAAAATCTGCCGGTGCGAGGCGCGGGCCATGAAATTGGCGATCAGCAGAATAAGGATCGCATATAGAATATTCAGAAAAAACGCGGCGACGCTATGAAACGTTCCCGACGCCATCAGTTCAGAAATATGTGATTTCATAACCTTTCAAATCTCCTTGGCGGTTATGAAAATGATCGCTCCAGCCCATGGGCATGCCCCCTCGAACTGGGATGAAACCAGCCTGCTTCAACCCTTTATTGGGTTTTCGCGCCTCCCGCGCAAAGCCAGCCGGGGCCTCACGCCCCTTTCCTGTCGAACACGACCACGCTCTCGATATTTTCAGAGAAGGGAAATTGATCGATCGGCGTGGCGCCAAGCAGCCTGTATCCCGCCTGGCGCAGCAGGCCGGCATCCTGCGCCAGGGCCGCTGGATTGCAGCTCACATAAACAATCCGCCCCACCCCGGCCCCGGCCAGAAATTTCATCTGGGCGGCGGCCCCGGCAAAAGGCGGGTCCAGCACCACGGCCTCGGCGCCGCTGAAATCGCGCGCCAGAAGCGGACGGCGATGCAGATCGCGCCGCGTCACGCTCAGCCGTCCGGCCAGCCCGGCGGCGCGGGCCGCCTGATCCGCGGCATAAACCGCCTGTTCGTCGCTCTCATAAGCTTCCACGCGGGCATGCTGGGCCAATGCGAAGCTCAGCGTGCCGCACCCTGAATACAGCTCGATGATCCGGCTCTTGTGGCGCAGCCTTGGCAGGCCGGCCAGCATGGCGGCGATGATTGCCGCCTCCCCGTCCGGGCTGGCCTGCAAAAACCCGCCGGCCGGCGGCGTCACATCCACCCCCGAAAACCGCAATACCGGGCTGGCCAGCAGGATCACCGGCTCCGGCATCTGTTTCGGCTCGGCCACGCAGAGACGCGGCACGCCCCGCGCCTTGGCGAAACCGATCAGCCGGGCACGGTCCGGCTGGGTCAGCGCGGCATCGGCGCGGATCAGAATATCCGGCCCGTTATCGACCCAGTTGATCACCACGGATGCCTCCCGCCGGAAGGCCTGCAAGCCGCGCAGAAGCTCCCGCAAGGGCGGCAGCAAAGGCAGAAAATCCGGCCGCGGCAACACGCATTCGCGCATATCCACCACTTCGGCGGAGCGCGCGCGATGCAATCCCAGCACGATCTGCGCCCCCTTGCGGCTGGCGGCCAGATCCACCCGGCGGCGCGTCCGCAAGGCCACCCTCGTCAAGGGCGCGACCACCGCATCGTCGTACCCGGCCCGCGCCAAGGCCCGCGCCAGCAGGCCAGCCTTGTCCGGCTGGCCGAGATCATCGCTCGAACAGCCGCCGCACAGGCCGAAATGAATACAATGGGGCATCGGTGAGACTCAGTTTGCAAAGCCGGCAAGCCCCACGCCGCCTGGCCCGAGAGCAAGGCTCGAAACCATCCTGTCGGCGGGAAGAACTGCCGGGCGCCTGTGGTTCAGGCGGCGATGTCGGAGCCGTTTTCCTCCGGCTCCACGCCCTCCTCCACCGCCACCTTGGCCGTGTCGCGGCGGCGGATCAGCATGAAGGCCGGGATCGTATCGCCAAAGCCACGCACCGGCGCGCCCACATCGCGGTCCCGGTCGCGCTCTCTGTCGCGCTCTCGCCTGCGGTCTTTCTCGCGCTCTGGCCGTTCGGCCCGCTCTGGCGGGCGCTCCTTGCCGCGTTCGGGCCGCTCCGCCTTTTCAGGCTTGCGCTCCTTATCCTTCCTGGTCCCGTCCTTCCTGCTCCCGCGGCCACGCCGGGCATGCCCTTCCTCGGACCATTCCACCTCGTCGAGGCCGGAAATCTCAATCCGTGGAATGGCCCCTCCGGTCAGCTTCTCCACCGCCTCCACCGCCAGGCGGTCATCCGGGGCGGCCAGCGTATAGGCATGGCCCTGGCGCCCGGCGCGGCCCGTGCGCCCGATACGGTGCACATAATCCTCGGCATGATGCGGCACGTCGAAATTGAACACATGGCTCAACCCGCCAATATCGATCCCGCGCGCCGCGACATCGGAGCAGACCAGGATCTTCAGATCACCCGCCTTGAATGTCTCCAGCGTGGCGAACCGCACGCTCTGCGGCAAGTCGCCATGCAGCGCCCCGGCGGCGAAACCATGCTTGGTGAGGGATTTATAGAGAATATCCACATCGCGCTTGCGGTTGCAGAACACGATGGCGTTCTGCACCTCGTCAGCGCGCAACAGGCGGCGCAGCGCCTCGCGCTTGTCCTGCTCGGCGACCAGCGCCAGCCCCGAGGTGATGGTGGTCGCCACCGAAGCCGGGCGGGAAACGCTGATCTGCTTCGGATCGGTCAGGAAGGCATCGGCCAGGCGGCGGATTTCCGGCGCCATGGTGGCCGAGAAGAACAAGGTCTGACGATTCCGCGGCAACAGCGAGACGATGCGCTCAATATCGGGAATAAATCCCATATCCAGCATGCGGTCGGCTTCATCGATCACCAGCACCCGCACATCGGTCAGCAGCAACCCGCCCCGCTCGAACAGGTCGATCAGCCGGCCCGGCGTGGCGATCAGCACGTCCACCCCCTTGGTCAGCACCGCCTTCTGGTCGGCCATGCTCTCGCCGCCGATCAAAAGCGCATGGTTCAGCTTCAGATATTTGCCGTACTGGACGAAATTTTCCGCCACCTGCAAGGCCAGCTCGCGAGTCGGCTCCAGAATGAGCGAGCGCGGCATGCGCGCGCGGGCGCGCGTGCCCTGCAAAATATCCAGCATCGGCAAGGTGAACCCCGCCGTCTTGCCGGTGCCGGTCTGCGCCACGCCCAGCACGTCGCGGCCCATCAGCACCACCGGAATCGCCTGCGCCTGAATGGGAGTGGGCTTGGCATAGCCCTTCTCCTCCAGCGCCTTCAGGATCGGTTCAGAGAGCCCAAGCCCGGCAAACCCCTCTTCCACGGCCTCATCGGCCTGGGGGGTAAGCTCGGCCACCGGTTCTTGCGGGGGCATAACCGGATTTTCAGCTTTATCGGCGTCGTTCTTGTCAGACAAAAATTTCGTCTCTCGCGGTCGGGGCGCGGCAATGCGCCGGGCGCGGATCGCGCCCATTTCGATGGCCCCGTATCGGCAATGAGCGGCACGAAGTCAAGGATCGCAGCAAGAATCCATGAGTTTTGGCGGATCCAGCGCATCGAGAATCGGACAATCGGGCCGTTCATCCCCAGGGCAACTGGCGGCAAGGCCCTTCAAGGTCGCGCTCATCGTCTTCAGGGCGGCGGCTTTCTGGTCCAGCTCCGCGATATGGCGCAGCGCGATCGCCTTCACCTCGGCTGAGCTTCGGTGGCTGTCGCGCCACAAGGAAAGCAGCTGGCGGATATCCTCGAAGGAAAACCCCAAATCCCGCGCCCGGCGGATAAAGCCAAGCTCGTGCAACTCCGCCTCGCTGTAATGGCGATAGCGGTTTTCGGTCCGCATCGGCGCCTTGATGAGGCCGATGCTCTCATAATGCCGAATCATCTTCGCGGAAACGCCGGTCATGGCCGAAGCCTGGGCGATGGTCACCAGATTCATTTCACTCTCCAATGGCGCAGCCGCATCGCATTGCCCAGCACGCAGAGCGAGGATGCCGCCATCGCACCTCCCGCCAGGGCTGGGCTGAGCAATCCGAGAGCGGCGGCGGGAATGCCCAGCGCATTATAGATAAGCGCCCAGAACAACCCTTGCTTCAAGATCCTCCAGGTGCGGCTGGCCAGATCCAAGGCCGCCGGGGCCAGAGCCAGATCCGCGCGCAGCAGGGAAATCGGCGCCGCCTCGATGGCGACATCGGCCCCATTGCCCATGGCCATGCCCGCATCGGCGGCGGCCAGGGCCGCGGCATCGTTGATGCCATCGCCCACCATCGCGACATGGCGCCCCTGGCGCCGCAAGCTCTCGATCACTTCGCGCTTATGCTCCGGCGTGGCCTGCGCCTCCACCCGGCTTATGCCCAGCGTCCGCGCCAGGGCCTGCCCGGCCTCGGCGCGGTCGCCGGTCAGCAGCAAGGTTTCGACCCCGGCAGCGCGCAAACGCTGGACAGCCTCCGCCGCGCCGGGGCGGATGGAGTCGGTGAACCCAAATGCCCCCAGCACCTCCCCCTCCTCGGTGGCGAGATAAGACCAGCTCTTCTCGTCATGCCGGGGCGGCGCGGCGGGCACCAGCCGGGCGGAGCCAAAGAGATAGCCCACCCCGTCCAGATCGCCCCGCACGCCCCGGCCTGGCAAAATCTTGAAATTCTCCGCCGGCCTCACCCCGTCGCGCCGCAGCGGCGCCGCCAGCGGGTGCGTGTCCCGCGCCGCCAGCGCCGCGCCAATGGCGCGCAGCCGCACCTCATCCAGCCCTCCCAGCCTCTCCACACAGGCCAGCACCGGCTTGCCCGTGGTCAAGGTGCCGGTCTTGTCGAACGCCAGAATATCGATCTTCGCCGCCGCCTCCAGCGCATCGGCATCACGAAACAGAATGCCCGCCTTCGCCGCCGCCCCCGTGCCGGCCATGATCGCCGCCGGCGTCGCCAGCCCCAGCGCGCAGGGGCAGGCGATCACCAGCACCGACACCGCATTGATAACCGCCTGCGGCATGCTGGCCCCATGCAGCAGCCACCCCGCGAAGGTGACGGCGGCAAGCACCAGCACCACCGGCACGAACCAGGCGGAAACCCTGTCCGCCAGCCTCTGCACACGCGGTTTCGCCGCTTGCGCCTGGTCGATCAGCCGGGCCATCCGGTCCAGAAAACTCTCCCCCACCGCGGCACTCACCCGCAGGCGCAGCACCGCGTCCAGGTTCAACGTCCCCGCCAGCAGCCTTGCCCCAGGCCCGCGCGGTTGCGGCAAGGCTTCGCCGGTCACGGGGCTCTCATCCACGCTGCCCTCACCGTCCAGCACCTCGCCATCCACCGGCACACGCTCACCGGGACGAATGAGAATTTCATCCGCCACCCGCAGCTTCGCCACCGGCACATCCAAGCCGGAGGCCAGATGCGCCTGGTCCGGCCGCAGCTTCCGCAAGCCGGAAACCGCCTTCGCCGCATCCCGCTTGGCCCGCCCTTCCAGATATTTGCCAAGCCGCACCAGCGCGATCACCGCCACCGCGCTTTCAAAATAAAGCGGGCCACCGTCGAAGAAATCCCAGACCGAAAGCCCGTAAGCCGCCGAGGTGCCCAACGCCACCAGCAAATCCATATTGCCCGAGCCCCCTATCGCCGCCAGGAACCCGGCGCGGTAAAACCGCGCGCCCAGCCAGAACTGCACCAGCGTGGCGCAGCCAAGCTGCACCCAGCCGGGCACGGGCATGGCCATGCCCGCCACCGCCACCGGTGCCGCCAACACAAAGGCGGCCAGCAGTTCAAACAGCTCACGCCCGGCCCGGTCGGGCGTCGGTGCCCGCGCGGGGCTGGCGCTATATCCCGCCTTCACCACCGCCGCTGTCAGCGCCGGTACCGCCACCTCCGGCCCGGCCAGGATATTGGCCCGCTCGGTGGCCAGATTCACGGACACATCCCGCACGCCCGGCACACGCTTGAGCACTTTCTCGACGCGCGCCACGCAGCTGGCGCAGGTCATGCCACCAATGGCGAGTTCAATCCGCTTCGTGGAAGCAACAATCTGGTCCATGATGCATGATATGAGATTCCCATCATGGGAAGGTCAAGCGCTTGACGTTACCATGATGGGAACCCCTATACGGGTGAACTCAAATCAGGAGCCCCGCCATGACCTCTTCTCCCCTCTTGCGCTTCACCGTGCCCGACATGGATTGCGGCGGCTGCGTCCGTTCGATCACCGAGGCCATCCATCATCTCGACCCCGCCGCGCGGGTGGAGGCGGATCTCGCCACCAAGCTGGTCAGTGTCAGCGGCGTGGCGGTCGCGCAAACCTATGAAGACGCCATCGCCGATGCCGGGTTCACCGTGGAAAAAGCCGCCTGAACGGGCGTCACGCTTCCACCCGATAGCCCATCCGCTCGATCTCCGGGCGCAGCATCTCCACCACGGGGGCGAGATGCCTCAGATAAGGCCGGTAACGGTCGCATGAACGGCCGTAAAGCGCCTCGGTCACCTGCGCATAGGATGCGGTGCGCGCATAACGCCTGTTCCGCTCGAAGGAGAGGCAGCGCGGATCGAATTCCACCCCGATGAAATCCATGATCTTCCGCAGCTGCGCCTCCTGGTCCGTCACCATCTCCTCATAGCGCACCGGCAGATAGCGCGCATCCAGCGCCTGCCGGTAATGGCGCACCAGATCGGCGATAAGATTATAATGCGCCGCGATGCTCTCCAGCCGCGCGGCGCAGAAATACCCATGCGTCAGGTGGTTTGAATAAACCGAAAGCACCACATCCAGCGGGTGGCGCAGCACATGGATGATCGGCGCCCGCGGGAAAAGCCGCGTGACCAGCCCGAGATGCATCTCGTTCAGCGGCATCTTATCCGTGAAATAAGCGCTTCCTTCCTCGATGAATCCCGCCTTGCCCGCCCGGTTGAGATAATAGTCGCGCAGCTCCTCCAGCCCGTCGCGCTGGTCGCCCATCCACAGCTCCGCCAGCGCCTCCGGATAGGTCAGCGGGCTCGCCAGCAGGCGCGGCATGATTTGGGTGATGTCATTGACGAAGGGCAGCTCGTCGCCGGCCGAGATACGCGGATGCACGCTCAGCATCTGCTCGATCAGCGTGGTGCCCGAGCGTGGAAATCCCATGATGAACACGGGCTGCGGCATATCCGCGCGCCGTGAGGCCACCGGCAGGGTCGCCAAGCGGCGCCGGCTGAAAAACCCTTTCAACCGCGCCGCCATATCTTGCGCCGCCTCGGCCATGTAAGCGCGCGCGCCCAGCTCCAGCGCCCGCGCCTTGCCCGCCTCGAAACAGGCGAAGGCCTCGTCGTAACGCCCCATCTGATCCAGGAGCCGGCCTTTCTCCGAAAGCTCGGCGGGGCCCAGCTTCACCCCGCCCGTCTCCGGCCGGTTCAGAATCGCCAGCGCCTCCTCATTGCGCTTCAACCGGGAGAGTACGGTCGCGCGGGTCAACCGCATGGAGGGATGGTCGGGGCAAACCCGCTCGCCCTCATCCAGCAACGCCAGGGCGCGGCTGAACTGGCGGTCCGCCTCCTCCATCTTCGCATAGCCCAAAATGGTCTGCGCCACGCCGGGCTTCAGCGCCATGGCGCGCCGGTACAGCGCCCTCGCCTCTTCGATCCGCCCCTGCGTCTTCAGATTCCAGGCCAAATTGGCCAGCGTGATCGGCTCCTCCCCCGCCGCCAGTTCCAGCACGCGGCGATAATGATACGCCCCGATCTGCGGCCGGTTCGCCTCCGTCAACACCAGCCCCATCAAATTATGCGCCTGAGCGTTTTGCGGCGCGATCCGGATGGCGTTGCGGGCGTGAATCTCCGCCTCGGCCAGCATTCCCCTGGCCAGCAGCAGCAATGTCAGCTCGTTCGTGGCCCAGAAATGATTTGGATTCAGCGCCACCACGCGGCGGATCAACACATCGGCCGCGGCCGCGCGGTTCTGCTCGCGGCACAGCCGGTAGAGCAGCAGCAGCGCCTCCTCGTGTCCCGGCGCCAGTTCCAGGCATTGGTGCAAATGCGCCTCCGCCTGGGAAGCCTCTCCCGCCGCCAGCAGCGCCTCCGCCTGGGAAACGAGCGGCGACAACATCGCCACCGCCTCCGGCGGGCTCAGCGCCGCGACATCGAGCGCGCAGCAACGCAGCCGGCGCAGGCCGGAACCACAGCCACAAGAAGAAGTATCGACCATGACCACAACCATAACGTGGCCACGCCAGGCCCCGCCCGTCAATCCACGCGGCGTTGCCGTCTATAGCGCGTCATGCTCCGGGGTCAGGCGGCGCGGCATCAGCATCGGCCCGATCTGCGCCAGCACCAGCGCCGAAAACAACAACGCGCACCCCAGCACGCCCCGTCCGCTCAACCGCTCATGCAACAACAGCGCGGCGAACAAGGCGGCGAACAGCGATTCCGCCATCAGAATCACCGCCGTATCCGTCGCCCCGGTATGGCGCTGGCAGATGGCCTGAAGCAAAAACGCCACCCCGCCGGAAAGGATTCCGCCATAAAGAAGCTGCGGCAGGCACCCCATGATGTCATGCCAACGCGGCAGCCCGCCAATCCCGCCCACGGCACAGCCCAGAACCACGCAGGCCATGGACTGGCCAAGCGCCGCCGCCACCGGCCGGCCCGTACCCCGCGCCACATGCTGCATCAGCAAAATCTGCACCGCAAACCCCAGGGCCGACAGAATCACCAGCAAATCCCCGCGTGAGAGGGAATCGAACCCGCCGCCCAGAAACCAGGTTCCAGCCAGAGCCAGCAGCGCCGCCAGCCAGATCAGCGGATGCGGCGCGCGCCGGAAGATCCCCACTTCGAGCAACGGCACGAAGATCACATAAAGCCCGGTGAGAAACCCCGCATGCGTGACACTGGTCAACGCCAGGGCCCATTGTTGCAGCAAGGTGGAAATGGCGAAAACCCCCGCCAGCGGCACGACGCCACCCAGCCCGGCGAAAGCGGACCCCGCCCGCCGCGCCTCGGCGATACCCAGCGGCAACACCGCCAGAAACGCCAGAATGAACCGCAGCCCGGTGAACCATCCCGCATCCAGATAGGCCGCCCCTTGCGCCTGGGCGACAAACGCCCCACCCCACAGCGCGGCGGCCAGAAGAAGCAGGAAATTGGCGGTCAGACGGGACATGAGCCCCCAGCTTCTCCCAGGAAAGCGACCAAACCACAAGCGACTGGACACACCCGGCCGCGATGGCTAGACGCCGCTCATGACGAAAATCCCCGCCTGTCCCCAATGCAGCCTGGAAGAAACATATCTTTCCGGCGAGACCTATATCTGCGCGGTCTGCGGCTATGAATGGGCCGCCGAATTGAGCGAAACCGAAGAAGTCATCAAGGATGCCAACGGCACCGTGCTGCACCCGGGCGATACAGTGATCCTGATCAAGGATTTGAAGGTGAAGGGCTCGTCGAGCGGCCTTAAGGTCGGCACCAAGCTGAAAAACATCCGGCTGCGCGGCGGCGACCATGCCATCGAGGCCGGGGATTATTTCATTAAGCAGGAATTCGTGAAAAAAGCCTGAGTCCCCGCCGCCATCTCAATAAAAACGGCGCCCGAAGGCGCCGTTTTCCGTTTTGCTCAACGAAGGGTCAGTGCACCTCTTCGGGTGCCTTGCCTCCATCGTCATTGTCGCCCTCGGCCTCCGGCTTGGGCAGCGCCAGGGCCGGCGCCTCGGAAATGTCGAAGGTCAGCTTGCCATCCTTCACGCTCACCTTCACGGCACCGCCCTTGGCCAGCTTGCCAAACAGCAATTCCTCGGCAAGCGGCTTCTTGATCAGCTCCTGGATCACCCGGCCCAGCGGCCGCGCGCCATAAAGCGGCTCGTAACCGCGCTCGGCCAGGAACTCCTTGGCGGCGGAGGAAAGCTCGATGGTCACGTTGCGGTCGGCGAGTTGCGCCTCCAGCTGCATCACGAACTTCTCCACCACGCGGCCGACGATTTCCGGCGTCAGCGCCGCGAAGGGAATGATCGCATCCAGCCGGTTGCGGAATTCCGGCGTGAACAGACGCTTCACCGCTTCCTCATCCTCGCCCGTGCGGGCCGTGCGGCCAAAGCCCATGGCGGGCTTCTGCATGTCGGATGCCCCGGCATTGGTGGTCATGATGAGGATCACGTTGCGGAAATCGACCTGCTTGCCGTTGTGATCCGTCAATTTCCCATGATCCATGATCTGGAGCAGGATATTGAACAGATCCGGATGCGCCTTCTCGATCTCGTCCAGCAGCAGCACGCAATGCGGATGCTGGTCGATGGCATCGGTCAGCATGCCGCCCTGGTCGAACCCGACATAGCCCGGCGGCGCGCCGATCAGGCGGGAGACCGAATGGCGCTCCATATACTCCGACATATCGAACCGCGTCAGCTCGATGCCCAAGGTGGACGCCAACTGCCGCGCCACCTCGGTCTTGCCCACGCCGGTCGGGCCGGAGAACAGATAATTGCCGATCGGCTTCTCCGGGTCGCGCAGGCCCGCGCGGGAGAGCTTCATCGCGGCGGAAAGCGCCTCGATGGCGGCATTCTGGCCGAACACCATGGCCTTCAGGTCGCGTTCCAGATGCCGCAGCACCTCCTTGTCGTCCGTCGAGACGGATTTGGGCGGGATCCGGGCGATCTTGGAGACCATGTCCTCGACATCCTTGAGGGTCACGGTCTTGCGGCGCTTATTCTCCGGCAGCAGCATCCGCGCCGCGCCCGCCTCGTCGATCACGTCGATCGCCTTGTCCGGCAGCTTGCGGTCGTTGATATATTTCGCGGAAAGCTCCACGGCGGCGCGGATCGCGTCATCCGTGTAGCGCACCTTGTGGTGCTTCTCGTAGGAGACCTTCAGCCCGCGCAGAATCTTCACCGCATCCTCGATGGAGGGCTCGTTCACGTCGATCTTCTGGAAGCGCCGGACCAGGGCCCGGTCCTTCTCGAAATAGTTGCGGAACTCCTTGTAGGTGGTGGAGCCGATGCAGCGCAGCGTGCCCTGGGCCAGGGCGGGCTTGAGCAGGTTGGAGGCGTCCATCGCCCCGCCGGAGGTCGCCCCCGCGCCGATCACGGTATGGATCTCGTCGATGAACAGGATCGCGCCAGGATTGGCCTCCATCTCCGTCACCACCGCCTTCAGCCGCTCCTCGAAATCGCCCCGGTAGCGGGTGCCCGCCAGCAACGCGCCCATATCCAGCGCGAAGATGGTGGCGTTCAGCAGCACCTCCGGCACATCGGCGTCGATGATGCGCTTGGCCAACCCTTCCGCGATGGCGGTCTTGCCCACACCGGGGTCACCCACATAAAGCGGGTTGTTCTTGGTGCGCCGGCACAGGATCTGGATCGTCCGCTCGATCTCGTGCTCGCGCCCGATCAGCGGATCGATCTTGCCTTCCTTGGCCTTCTTGTTGAGGTTGATGCAATAGGTGGAAAGCGCGTCCTGCCCGCGCTTGGCGCTGCCCTTCTCCTCGCGCTCAGCCGAATCATTGGGCTCCGCCGAGCCGGTGGGCGGGCGCGGCGCGGACTTGCCAGGGCTCTTGGCGATGCCGTGGGAGATGAAGTTCACCGCATCCAGCCGGGTCATGTCCTGCAATTGCAGGAAATAAACAGCATGGCTCTCCCGTTCGGAGAAGAGGGCGACCAGCACATTGGCCCCGCTCACCTCGTCACGCCCGGAGGATTGCACATGAATGGCCGCGCGCTGCACCACGCGCTGGAACCCCGCCGTGGGCTTGGGATCCCCGCCACGGTCCGTGGCCAGACCGGCCAGGTCCTTATCCAAGAACTCGGTCAGGTCCTTCTTGAGCTTCTCGATATCCACGCCGCAGGCACGCAGCACTGTCAGCGCGTCCGGGTCGTCCACGAGCCCGAGCAGCAAATGCTCCAAAGTCGCGTATTCATGTTTCCGGTCGGCGGCCAAGGACAGGGCCCGGTGGAGAGTCTGTTCTAGGTTGCGAGACAGCATGGATTTAAACCGTTCCTTCACGCCGAGACCCGGCGCTCTCAATTCCGGACATTCTATCTGCCTGCCCGGCTGGCATTTTCACGGCCCAGCCCATAAGAGCGGCACTACACCGTACTCTCTTAGATGGGGCTGGAATCGTAAAATAAAGTGTCATTCTTTCTCAATCGTGCATTGGAGCGGATGTTGATTCTGCCGCGCCAGATCCATCACTTGGGTGACCTTGGTCTCCGCGACCTCGTATGTATAGACACCGCACACCCCCACCCCCCGGCGATGGACATGCAGCATGATCTGCGTCGCCTGGTCGCGCGATTTCTGAAAAAACCGCTCCAGCACATGCACGACAAACTCCATCGGCGTGTAGTCGTCGTTCAGCATCAGAACCTTATACATTGTCGGCTTGCGCGTTTTCGGACGCGGCTTCACCACGACTCCTGTATTCGGCCCCTCCGCTCCCTTGCGTTTGTCGTTCTCACTCATTCCATCGAATACCTTTAGAAAACGTCAAGCAAATATCCTGCCAACCCCTCGTGTCGGGTTGCCTTCCCATCGCCATGACGTTTTGACTCAACCTTGGGGCAAAGCATATCGAAAGCAAGCCCGGCTATGAAAGAGCGTTTTTCCCCGTCGCGTGAAAAACATATCCTCCCGCCCGGCCCTTGCGCCATTCTCCACGCAAAAAAGGCCAGCCCCAAGGAGCTGGCCTTTTGCAACCCGTCACCCGCGCTCCTTGCGAAGCCGCGGGTACCCCAGGCTTTCAGTTCATCTTGCCGAAAGTTTCGACAGCCAGGGTAAAACGCGCCGTCAGCGGCGCCAGGGTCTGTTCGGTCAGCTTGACGGTGGCATCGGTCAGCTTGTTGCCCTCGGCCACGGCCTTCTCGATGGAGGATTTGGCGAAGCCGGTCTGCAGGTCCACGGCTTCCTTCACGGATTTCACACCCATGAGGGATTTGCTGAACGCCACCGCGTCCTCGATGGAGGTCTTGGAGGAGGCGGCCATATGCTTGGACAGGTCCTGGAAACCAGCGGCATAGATCTGCGAGGCCTTAACCATGGCTTCGAGATTACCCTGGCCGAACGCCAGCATTTCCTCGGAATTCTTCACGGCTTTCTCGACCCCTTCCTTCAATTTGGCCTGAGAGGTTTCCAACCCCTTGGTTGCCTTCTCGATCCCCTCGCGCACGGCGGAGATGGACTTCTCGAAGGACTTCACGGAGGCATCGGTGGCGGTTTCAATGGAGGCGGCGGCGGTCTTGGTCTTGGTAGCGCTCATCTGGGTTAAGCTCCCGTTAAGGTGACAATCCGCTGCACAGCCCCAACCCGGCGAGCAGCACGGCATTTTACCGCAGTGCAGCAAACCGCTTATATTGAACCGTCCCCTGCCGCGTCAAGGTTTTTTGTGCGTCGCACAAAGGGTTTAGCGTGTTTTTTGTTTCTTTTCCGACACACCGCCGCCGGGCTTCCGGCCCTTTCCTGAAACTCCTTGGGTAAGCCTTTCAATTTTTAGGTCTTTCACGACTATAAACCGTGTTTAACCCTGGACATGACCAAGCGAGGGCGGCTAAAATCCTGGGGAGTCATAAACAGGGTGGCGAAGCATGCAGGTGTGGAGCAAGGGGCGTCTGGCCGGGTTGGCCGCCGCCGGGTTATTTCTGGCGAGCTTGGCCGTGGCGCCGCGCGCCTGTGCGAGCGAACATCACCAGCATCACCATAGCTCCCGCGCCCATAGCCGCGCCCCGTCCTATGGCCCGACCTCTCCCGGCATCAGCGCGATTCTGATCAACGCGAAAACCGGCCAGATCATTTCCTCCAACGACGCCAACACCCCCCGCTATCCGGCCTCGCTGACCAAGCTGATGACGCTGGATCTTGCTTTTCAGGCGCTTGAGGCCGGGCGCATGACCCTGAACACCAGCATCCCGGTGTCCGCTCACGCCGCCGGCGTGGAGCCGGTCAAGCTCGGCCTGCGCCCCGGCGGCACACTGACCGTGCGCGACGCGATCCTGGCGATGACCACCATGTCCGCCAACGACGCCGCCACCGCCCTCGGTGAATATCTCGGCGGCGGCTCGGAGTCCCGCTTCGCGCAGATGATGACCCTGCGCGCCCACACGCTCGGCATGGCGCAGACGAGATTCTTCAACGCCTCCGGCCTGCCCAACGCCAATCAGGTCACCACCGCGCGGGACATGTCCCTGCTCGCCCGGGATCTGGTGGTGCATTACCCGCAATTCCAGCCTTTCTTCGAGGTTACCTCCTTCAAATTCCAGGGCCGCACCGTCTTCAGCAACAACCGCATGCTGAAGAGCTATTCCGGCGCCACCGGCATGAAAACCGGCTACACCAACCTGGCCCGGCATAATCTCGTCACCTCCGCCGACCGCAACGGCAAGGAACTGATCGGCGTCGTCCTGCACGAGCCGAGCTGGGGCACCGCCTATCATCGCATGACCGCGATGCTCGATACCGGCTTCGGCGGCCATGTGCCGATGACCCGCGCGATGGTGGCCGCCGCCAACAATCCCGCCAAGCCGAATATCGGCCCCAAACCGCGCGTGGAGGTCGTGGCCAGCCGGACCCCGGAGCATGCCACCGAACTGCCCAACTCCACCACGCAATCCCCCCGTGCGACACGGCGCTGGGTGGCCCAGCTTGGCCTGTATTATTATAAATCCAACGCCCGGCTGGCGGCCCTCAAGGCGCATAAGCTGCACGGGCAGGGAATCGCGCAAATCCAGCATGTGCGGCGCCACGGCAAGGAGCTGTGGATGGCCCAGCTCACCGGCCTCACCTATGACGGCGCGCACCAGACCTGCCATGCGATGAACGCCCATGGCCGCCAGTGCGACGTGCAGGCCCTGCCCGCCGATCATCTGGCGATGCTGAATAACGGGCCGGACGGGGTTTAAGCCCCGGCAGGTTGGCCTGCGCCATAATCGGGGTTATGGGGCGGCAACATGCTGCTTCCTAGCCTCACCACGCTTCTCGCCGCCGCGGCGGGAATCAAGTCGCTCCAGGCCGCCACCATCATCTCCGGCACCTTCATCCTGGAAGATGCCGCCACCCTGCTGGCCGCCATGCAGGTTGCGTCCGGCGCGATCTCCCTGCCCCTGGCCCTATGCTCGCTTTACGCCGGAATCGTGCTGGGCGATCTGGGGCTTTACGGGCTGGGCCGGCTCTCCGCCACCCATAAATGGGCCCAACGGCTGGTGCCCCAGCAGCGCCGGGACATCGGCCAGGACTGGGTCCGCAAAAAAGTGATCCCCCTGGTCCTCGTCAGCCGGTTCGTGCCAGGGCTGCGCCTGCCCACCTATACCACGTTGGGCTTCCTGCGCGCGCCCTTCAGCCATTTCGCCCTGGCCGCCATCGCCGCCACGCTGGTCTGGACCTCGGGGCTGTTCTTCATCAGCCTCCGCCTGGGGGATCTCATGGTCCATTATCTGGGAATTTGGCGCTGGGCCGGGCTTGCTGTATTTCTCTGCATCATCATTTTCGTCGGCCGCCTGGCGGCAAAACTCTACAATAAAAGGACTCAGCCATGAGCGGCGCATCACTGGCCGGCAATATCGCCACGCTGAGCCAGGCCAATCGGAAAAGCCCGGTTTCCTTCTTTGAATTCTGGCCGGACTGGCTGTTTTACACCCCGGTGGTGATGTTCTGGGTGTTGAACGCCATACGCTATCGCAGCATGACCCTGCCCTCTCTCGCCAATCCGCGCATCAATGCCGGGGGCATCTGCGGCGAATCCAAGAACGCGATTCTCGACCTCGCCGGTCCCGCCGCCCGCGCCTGGGTTGCCGATTATGCCAGCTTCACGGTTTGCGGCCATGCCGATGGCGACGACCTGCACCGCGCCCTGAAGGTCATGGAAGAGGCGGGGCTCGGCTTTCCGGTGGTGGCCAAGCCCGACATGAGCTGCAACGGCGTCGGCGTGCGGGTGATGCGCGACCAGGCCCAGCTCGATTCCTATCTGCGCGCCTTTCCGCGCGGCACCGAGATGCAATTGCAAAACCTCGTCCCTTACGAGGGCGAAGCCGGGCTGTTCTATATCCGCCATCCTGACGAGCCCACCGGGCGCATCACCTCCGTCACGCTGAAATTTCCGCCCATCGTGGTGGGGGATGGCCGCCATACCGTGAAGGAGCTGATCGGCGCCGATGAACGGCTGAACGCCATCTCCCATTTGCTGCTGCCCAAGCTGGGCGACCGGGCGGCGCTCATTCCCGCCCCGGCGGAGCGCGTGGCCCTGGTCTTTGTCGGCAATCATTGCCGTGGCTCGACCTTCAAGGACGGTTTATCCATCGTCACCCCGGCGCTGACGGCCCGTATCGACGAGATCATGCACGACATGCCGGAAGTCTATTTTTCCCGTATCGATCTGCGTTATGAAAGCCTGGAGGCGCTGCGCGAGGGGCGCGGCTTCAAGATCATCGAATTCAACGGCTCGGGCTCCGAGGCCACCCATATCTGGGATCCGGAAATGACCCTGCGCCGCGCTTATGCGGATCAGTTCTTCCATTACGGCGAATCCTTCCGCATCGGCGCCAAAATGCGCGAAACCGGCCTGAAGCCGGTCGGCGCGCTCAAGCTGCTGGCCCTTTGGCGCCACCAGAAGCGCCTGATGCGCGCCTACCCGGTGAATGAATGAGCCCCCTCCCCCGCCATGGCGGGGGGCACGCCCTGATCGGCGATCTGCAAGCGCCGCCTTGGCAGCGCATCCGGGTATTCGCTGGCCAGCCAGGTAATCATCGCCTCGCGCACATCGCAGCGCAAATCCCATAATTTCCCGGCATTGCTGGCGCTCACCAGCAGCCTCACCTCCATCATCGCATTCGCCAGATCGGTCACCTGCACGGCCTGGGCCTTGCCGTCCCATTTCGCGTTGGCGCGCACGCACGCCGCCAGCTTCTCCCGGATTCTCTCCACCGGCACGCTGTAATCCACATAGAGCATCACCGTGCCCAGCAAATCGGAGGAAAGATGCGTCCAGTTCTGGAACGGCTTCTCGATGAAATAGGATAGCGGCACGATCAAGCGCCGCAGATCCCAGACCCGCACCACGACATAGGTGCTGCCGATCTTCTCGATCCAGCCCCATTCCCCTTCCACGATCACGGTATCCTCCAGCCGGATCGGCTGGGTAATGGCGATCTGCAAGCCGGCCAGCAGATTGCTGAGCAGGGGGCGCGCCGCCAGGCCAACCACCAACCCCGCCGCCCCGGCCGAGGCGAACAGGCTGACGCCATATTGGCGCACCGCGCTGCTCGTCATCAGCGCCAGGCCGAGGGTGAGAATGACCAGCAGCGTTCTGACCGCGCCACGCAGAATACCGATTTGCGTGATATGCTTGCGCGCCAGCAGATTATTGCTGTCATCCTCCAACCTCACCCGGGCCATGTAGAGCTCGGCGAACAGATCCACCGCGTTCATCAGGCTCCAGCCAAGCACAATCACCACGGCGGCGGCCAGCATATGCCCTGTCAGCGAGGCCGGACCATCCGGCAAGGGCGCGAAGGGCAAAGCGGCGGACACGGCCATCAGCACCAGCGCCGCACAGACCGGCCCCCGGCACCGCGCCACCAGCATTTGCGCCATCGCGCCATATCGCGCCGCGAGCCGGCCCAGCCATTTCAGGACCAGCCGGCAAAGCGAAAGGGCAAGCAAGGCCGCCAAGACCAAAATCGCCGTGCCCGTCACCCAGTCGGGGATGGCCTCGTAAGCTCCGGCAAGAAGCGTCTTCGCGTGATCGATCATGGACAAATTCTCCCTGGTTGATCATGCCCGGATGCCGCCGCAAAAGCCCGCGGCGGCCATGAAAGCGAATGTCACAAGATGGTTTCACGCGGCCGAACCCACCTCATCCCTTCGGCTCTAGCCTCTGACGCCGAAGATTCAAAGTGCCGTGAGGCGCGCATGAACCGACTTACATGAATGAAACAGGATCCACGTCCACATCCAGTTTCGCGTTGCGCGGAATCGGCACCCGCGCCAGCCAGGCCCGCAGCAAAGGCTGCACGGCGATCTCTCTGGGGGTCTTCAGCAGCAAGCGGCGGCGGTGGCGCCCGCGCAACAGCGCGATCGGCGCCGGGGCCGGGCCCAGCACCTCAACACCGAGCTGGCGCGGTGCCGCGCGGGCCAGGGCGCGGGCAAGCTGGTCGGCCAGGCGCTCATCCTCGGCACTTACGATCAATGCGGCCAGCCGTCCGAAAGGCGGCCAATGGCCGGGGCGGCGCAAGGCTGCCTCCTGTTCCAGAAACGCCGGCAAATCGCCAGAAAGCAGCGCCTGGATCACCGGATGGGACGGGTCGTAGCTTTGCAGCAGCACCCGGCCCGGCGCCTCGGCCCGCCCGGCGCGCCCGGCCACCTGGTGGAGCATCTGCACCGTATGCTCCCCCGCGCGCAGATCCCCGCCAGCCAGTCCCAGATCCGCATCCACCACCCCCACCAGGGTCAGATGCGGAAAATGCCACCCCTTGGCGACCATCTGCGTGCCGATGATGATCCCCACCTCCCGGTCGGCGATTCGCCGTGCCGCCTCCGCCGCCTGGGCCGGGCCCACGATCATGTCGGAGGCCATCACCAGCGCCTCGGTTTCAGGAAACAGCTCCGCCACCTCCTCGGCGATGCGTTCCACCCCCGGACCGATGGGCACGAAGCTTCCCTCCGCCTCGCAGCTGGGGCAACGCGCGGGCCGTTGCATCGTGTATCCGCAATGATGGCAGGACAACCGCGAGGAGGCCCGGTGTTCCACCAGCCAGGCCGAACAATGCGGGCAAGAGAGCCGGTGCCCGCAGGCACGGCACAATGTCAGCGGCGCATAACCGCGCCGGTTCAGGAACAGCAGCGCCTGCTCGCCGCGCGCCAGCGTCTCGCGCATCGCCCCCACCAGCAAGGGGGACAGAAACCTGCCCCGCTCCGGCGGCGCCTCGCGCAGATCCAGCGCCTCCATGCGCGGCAGCGCCGCCCCGCCATGGCGCGCGGGCAGATCCAGCTTCTTGTAGCGCCCCTGAGCGACATTCTCCGCGCTTTCCAGGCTGGGGGTGGCGCTGACCAGCAGCACCGGCGCGCAACAGAACTTGCCGCGCACCACCGCCATGTCCCTGGCATTGTACATCACCCCTTCCTCCTGCTTGAAGGAAGTCTCGTGCTCCTCGTCGACCACGATTAGCCCCAGCGCGGCAAAAGGCAGAAACAACGCCGAGCGCGCGCCCACCACCACATCCGCCCGCCCCTGCGCCACGGCGCGATAAGTCTCGCGCCGCCGCGCCGGGGTGAGTTCCGAATGCCAGACGGCCGGGCGCGCGCCGAACCGCGCCTCGAAACGGGCCAGCATCTGCACCGAAAGGGCAATTTCCGGCAACAGCACCAGCACCTGTTTGCGATGCCGCAGCGCCTGCGCCACCGCCTCCAGATAGACTTCCGTCTTGCCGGAGCCGGTGACACCGTCCAGCAGCGTGACGGAAAATTTTTCCGCCTCCACCTCGGCACGCAAAGCCACGGAAGCTTTTTCCTGAATCGGCGACAGCACCGGCCCCGCCAAGTCCGGGTCCGCGCCGCCGAACGCATATGCCCGGGCGCGTTTGGGACTTGGCGCCAGCAGCTTCTCCTTCAGCGCCATCGCCAGCACATCGCCGCGCGGCGCGAGCGTGTATCCCCCCACCCAATCGACGAAACGGCGCAAATCATCCGGCATGGGCGCAAACGCCAGCACCTCCGTGACCGGGCGGGTCTTCACGTCAGGATCCGCCGGATCGTCCCATACAACCCCCACCACGCTGCGCCGGCCCAGCGGCACGCGCACCAGCGTACCCGGCGGCAACAAATCCGCCGCCTCATAGGTAAAGGCCATGTCGAATTTATAGGGGAGCAAAATGCTGAGGCGGGTTGTCCGTTGAGGTTGCTCCATGCTGTATGCTCTTAACCAGAGACCCTGTTCACCGGAAAGCCATCAATGAAATTCTTTGTCGATACCGCCGAAATCTCCGAGATCCGGGAGCTTGCCACCACCGGCCTGCTGGATGGCGTCACCACCAACCCCTCCCTCATCGCCAAATCCGGCCGCAAGATCCTGGATGTGATCGCGGAGATCTGTGAAATCGTCCCCGGCCCGGTGAGCGCCGAGGTCGCCGCCACCGAATATAAACAGATGCTGGCCGAGGCCGAAGTGCTGAAGAAGATCGCCCCGAACGTGGCGATCAAGGTGCCCCTGACCCCGGATGGGCTGAAGGCCTGCCATGCCCTCTCCCAGGAAGGCACGATGGTCAATGTCACCCTCTGCTTCTCCCCCGCCCAGGCGCTGCTGGCCGCCAAGGCCGGCGCCACCTTCATCTCCCCCTTTGTCGGCCGGCTGGACGATATTGGCCAGAACGGCATGGAACTGATCGCCGACATCGTGACGATCTATAATAATTACCCGAACCTGAAGACCGAGGTGCTCGTGGCTTCCATCCGCAACCCGATCCATCTGATCGAGGCGGCGAAGATGGGGGCGGATGTCGCCACCATTCCGCCCGGCGTGATCAAGCAGCTTTATGGCCATCCGCTGACCGACAAGGGCCTTGCCGCCTTCCTGAAGGACTGGGCCGCCACCGGCCAGAGCATTGTCTGACACGCTGCTTCTTGAATTTTGTTCCTGGCTCGGCGGCGAACGCCGGGCCGGCGCAAAGACCGTCGAGACCTATGCCCGCGATGTGCGGGGGTTTTTGTCCTTCATCGCCGGACATACCGGCGAGCAACCCGGCCCCCAGACACTCGGCGCGTTGCGCGCGGCGGATTTCCGGGCGTTTCTGGCCAATGCCGCCAGGGCCGGAGACATCAACGCCACCCGCGCGCGCAAGCTCTCCGCGCTGCGCACCTTTTTCCGCTATCTGCATCAGCGCCATGGGGTGGACGGCACGCAGCTTTCCCTCATCGCCCGGCCACGCCCGCAACGCACGCTGCCCAAGGCACTGACCCCAGCCGACGCGCTGAACGTGAGCGAGGATATAGGCGAAGCCACCAGCACCGCCATGGAGCAGGCGCGCGATGGCGCGCTGATGCTGCTGCTCTACGGCGCCGGGCTGCGGATTGCCGAGGCGCTGGCCCTGAATGTGGGAGATCTGCCCGCACAGGACGACGCCCTGCGCGTGACCGGCAAGGGCGACAAGCAGCGAATCGTGCCGCTGCTGCCCGCCGTGCGCGCCGGCATCACGGCCTGGCTGAAACTGCACCCCAATCCAGGCCGGGACGAGCCGCTCTTCGTGGGGGTGCGCGGCGGACGGCTGAATGCGGGGGTGGCGCAAAAAAACCTGCGCGATTTCCGCCGGCTGAACGGGCTGCCCGAACACGCCACCCCGCACGCGCTGCGCCACAGCTTTGCCACCCATCTGCTCGCGGGCGGGGCGGATTTGCGCTCTATTCAAGATCTTCTGGGCCATGCCAGCCTCTCCACCACCCAGCGTTATACGGATGTGGAGAGCAGCCAGCTCATGGAGATTTGGCGCAAGGCTCATCCACGGGCATGACCGGCACCGCCCGCGGCGATGGACAAGCCCACGCGCGCACGTAACCTGGGCGCATGAACACGCTTTCCGACACACCGATTCACGGCGAGGATTTCTGGCAAAATATTCTGCCGCCTGGCGCCCATGCCCCGCCAGGGGCCCATGCCGCGCCCCTGCCGGACGGGCGGGTGCTGCTGCTGCCCATCCGGCGCTTGCGGGACGGTGTGAGCGGGCTCGCCTCCCTTATCATCAACCAGGCCAGCTTTGCGGTTCTGGACGAGCTGGCGGACATATTGGCCCAGCGCCTGGCCCGCCACAGCCCCGAACTGATCGTGGGGCTGCCAACCCTGGGCCTCACCCTGGCGGCGGCCGTGGCCCAGAAGCTGGGCCATACGCGCTATGTCCCCTGCGGCACCAGCGTCAAATTCTGGTACCGGGAGGATCTGTCCGTGCCGATTTCATCCGTGACCACCCCCGATCAGGCCAAGCGCCTGTTCATCGACCCGCGCATGCTGCCATTGCTGGATGGGCGGCGCATCGCCCTTGTGGATGACGTGCTCTCCACCGGGCGCTCCATCGCCGCCGGGCTGAAACTGCTCGAAAAATGCCAGGCGCGCCCCGTGGCGATCGGCGCCGCGATGCTACAGACCGAGCGCTGGCGCGAGGCCGTGGCGGATTACCCGGTGGAAACCGTGCTGCGCACGCCGCTGCTGCGGCTTGAACTTGCCCATTGCCCTGGCCCGCCCCATGTGTAATGTTAACCTATGACTTTACTAGGATATTCAGGCTTCGAGCCCGGCTACGCCGCTTCCGGCCTTTTGGTGGGGCTTCTGGTCGGCGTCACCGGCGTGGGCGGCGGGTCGCTGATGACCCCTTTGCTTGTCCTGCTTTTTGGATTTCATCCGTCCACGGCCGTGGGCACCGACCTGCTCTTCGCCGCGGCGACCAAGACGGTCGGCACCACCATCCATAGCGCCGGCAAAACGGTGGATTGGCAGATCGTGCGCCGGCTCGCCATCGGCTCCGTGCCGGCCACAATGCTCTGTCTCGTCGCCATGGCCTATGTGGGGGCCTCCAGCAAGGCCGTCACGGATCTGATTTCCGTGGTGCTGGGCGTTTCCCTTATGATCAGCGCCCTCTCGCTGCTGTTCAAGGAACAGATCCTGCGGGCCATCAGCCGGCGCTATCCTGATTTCGGCACCCGTTCCTCCGCCCGGCTCACGATTCTGACCGGTGTGGTGCTGGGTGTCCTCGTCTGCCTGTCCTCTGTCGGGGCCGGAGCGCTCGGCACCATCGCCCTGATCATTCTCTATCCCCGCCAGCCGATGGTCAGGATCGTGGGATCCGACATCGCCCATGCGGTACCGCTGACCCTGCTGGCGGGAATCGGGCATTGGTTTCTGGGAACCATCGATTTTCATCTGCTGGCGATGCTGCTCGTCGGGTCCATCCCCGGCATCATCATTGGCAGCCTGACCGCCCGTTATGCGCCGGATGCGCTCCTGAAAACCTGCCTGGGCATCATCCTCGCCATTGTCGGCTTCAGGATGCTGGTGAAATAAAACAGGCGCCTCCCGCGTGAAAGGCGCCTGTTTGGGCTGAAATCGTTCAGGGTTTTTGAAAAACCCGGAGTTTGAAAAACCCGGCTAGGCGGCGGTGGCGCTGGGAGGAATGCTGTCCAGCATCGCCTGGGCGGAGATCAGCTTGTCGGATGCCTCACGATAGGCATCCTCATCGTTCGGATCCACCGCGTCATAAGCGGCCTTCGCCTCGTCCAGGGCCTGCTGAGCCAGGGCCGGGTCGATATCCGCCTGACGGATGATCTCATCCGCCAGCACCGAACAGCGTGATTCGGTGATTTCGGCGAAGCCGCCGGTCACGAAGAACCGGTCGGTGATCACCTTGTTCTCATAAATATCGACCAACCCGCCACGCAGCGAGGTGACGAGCTTGGAATGGCCCGGCAGGATGCCGAGATCGCCTTCCGTTCCCGGAATCACGACCATGTCGACATCACGAGCCAGGAGCAGCCGCTCCGGATTGACGATTTCCAGGGCCAGGGGCATGGATCAGACCTTCGCCGCCAGGGCCTCGGCCTTGGCGATCGCCTCGTCGATGGTGCCGACCATGTAGAAGGCCGCCTCCGGCAGATGATCGTAATCGCCCGCGACAATCCCCTTGAAGGCGCGGATCGTGTCCTCGACCTTCACGAACACGCCCGGCGTGCCGGTGAAGACTTCGGCCACATGGAAAGGCTGGGAGAGGAAGCGCTCGATCTTGCGGGCACGGGCCACCACCAGCTTGTCGTCCTCGGAGAGTTCGTCCATGCCCAGAATGGCGATGATGTCCTGCAAGGATTTGTAGGTTTGCAGGATGCGCTGCACGTCGCGCGCCACCTTGTAATGCTCCTCGCCGACGATGCGCGGGTCGAGCGAGCGGGAGGTGGAATCCAGCGGATCCACGGCCGGGTAGATGCCCTTCTCGGCGATGGCGCGGTTGAGCACCGTGGTCGCGTCCAGATGGGCGAAGGTGTTGGCCGGGGCCGGGTCGGTCAGATCGTCGGCGGGCACGTACACGGCCTGCACGGAGGTGATGGACCCCTTCTTGGTGGAGGTGATGCGCTCCTGCAAGGCGCCCATGTCGGTCGCCAGGGTCGGCTGATAGCCCACCGCCGAGGGGATGCGGCCCAGCAGGGCGGACATTTCAGCGCCCGCCTGGGTGAAGCGGAAGATATTATCCACGAAGAACAGCACGTCCTGGCCTTCCTGGTCGCGGAAATATTCGGCCATCGTGACGCCGGAAAGGGCAACGCGCGCGCGCGCGCCCGGCGGCTCGTTCATCTGGCCATAGACCAGCGCCACCTTGGAGCCGGCCGTGTCTTTCTCGTTCAGCTTGATGACGCCGGCATCGACCATTTCATGGTAAAGGTCATTGCCCTCGCGGGTACGCTCGCCCACGCCGGCGAACACGGACACGCCGCCATGGCCCTTGGCGATATTGTTGATCAACTCCTGGATGAGCACGGTCTTGCCCACGCCCGCGCCGCCGAACAAGCCGACCTTGCCACCCTTGAGATAGGGGGCCAGCAGATCCACCACCTTGATACCCGTCACCAGGATCTCGGCGGAGCCGGCCTGCTCCTCGAAGGAGGGAGCGGCATTATGGATCGGGCTATGAGCGGTGGCCTCGATCGGGCCGCGCTCGTCGATCGGCTCGCCGATCACGTTCAGGATGCGCCCCAGCACACCCGGGCCAACCGGCACGGAGATGGCGGCGCCGGTATCGGTCACGGACTGGCCACGGACCATGCCGTCGGTCGTGTCCATGGCGATGCAGCGCACGGTGCGCTCGCCAATTTCCTGCGCCACTTCCAGCACCAAGCGGCGCTCGCCAATCTTGGTTTCCAGCGCGTTCTGGATGAAGGGCAGCGCGCCGTCGAATTCCACATCGACGACCGCGCCATTGATCTGGGTCACTCGGCCGGTGTTGTTGCTTGTCATCTCTCTGTCCTCAAACGGCTTCCGCGCCGGAAATGATTTCGGTCAGCTCGGTGGTGATGTTGGCCTGCCGCGCGCGGTTATAGCTCAGCGTCAGTTTCTTGATCATCTGGCCGGCATTGCGGGTGGCGCCATCCATGGCGGTCATCTGCGCGGCATAGAACCCGGCGGCGTTCTCCAGCATGGCGGCATAGATCTGCACCGCCAGATTGCGTGGCAGCAGCCGGTCCAGCAGCGTGCCGTCATCGGGCTCCACCTCGTAATTATGCTCCATCTCCCCGGCCTGCGCATTATCGTTGGCGGTGGGGGCGGCCGTCGGGATCAGCGGCTGCTCGAAAGGTGTTTGCGTCATCACGCTGTGGAAGCGGTTGAAGACCAACGTCACCACATCGTACTCGCCAGCCTTGAAGCCGCGAATGATCTCCTGCGCCACCTCTTCGGCATCCGTGAAGGAGACTGTTTTCTTGCCGACAAAATTCTTGTTGCCGACGATCAGCCCCTCCATGTCGCGGCGCAGCGAATCGTTGCCCTTGCGGCCCAGCGTGAAAATCTTCACGGCCTTGCCCTCGGCCTTCAGGGCCGCCGCCTTCTGGCGCACCTGCTTGGCGATGTTGGCGTTGAAGGCGCCCGCCAGGCCACGGTCGGAGGTCACGGCCACCAGCAGATGGGTCTGGCTTCTGCCGTTGCCCACCAGCAATTTGTTGCCGTTCGGGTTGCCCGCCTCGGAAACCGCCAGCGCCGCCAGCATTTCCGCCATGCGCACGGCATAAGGGCGCGACGCCTCGGCCTGCGCCTGCGCGCGGCGGAGCTTGGCCGCCGCCACCATCTTCATGGCGCTCGTGATCTTCTGCGTCGATTTGACGCTGTTGATCCGGTTGCGCAGGGTTTTCAGCGAGGGCATGGGCTTATCCGAAGATGCGCAGCAGGTTCTCGATGAAGGCGATCAGCGCCTTCTCGGTCTCCGGCTTGATCTGCTGGTCGGTCTCGATGGCCTTCACGATCTCGGGCGCGTTGGCCTTGATGTCGGCGATCAGCTGGGTTTCGAACGCCCCCACCTTGTCCACCGCGATGCCGTCCAGATAGCCACGGGTACCGGCGAACACGGAGATCACCTGCTCGGCGACCGAAAGCGGCTTGAATTGCGGCTGCTTCAGCAGCTCGGTCAGGCGCGCGCCACGGGCCAGCAGCTTCTGGGTGGCGGGATCGAGATCGGAGGAGAACTGCGCGAAAGCCGCCATTTCACGGTACTGCGCCAGGTCCAGCTTGATCTTGCCGGCCACCTGCTTCATCGCCTTGATCTGCGCGGCGGAGCCGACGCGCGACACGGACAGGCCCACATTGATGGCCGGGCGGATGCCCTTGAAGAACAGCTCCGTCTCCAGGAAGATCTGACCGTCGGTGATGGAGATCACGTTGGTCGGAATATAGGCCGCCACGTCGCCGGCCTGGGTCTCGATCACCGGCAGGGCGGTCAGCGAGCCCGCGCCATATTCGTCGGACATCTTGGCCGCGCGCTCCAGCAGGCGCGAATGCAGGTAGAACACGTCGCCCGGATATGCCTCGCGGCCCGGCGGGCGGCGCAGCAGCAGGGACATCTGGCGGTAGGCGACGGCCTGCTTGGAAAGATCGTCATAGCCGATCAGCGCATGCATGCCGTTGTCACGGAAATATTCGCCCATGGCGCAGCCCGCATACGGGGCCAGATACTGCATCGGCGCCGGATCGGAGGCGGTGGCGGCGACGACGATGGAATATTCCATCACGCCATATTCCTCCAGCGTGCGCACCAGCTGCGCGACGGTGGAGCGCTTCTGCCCGACCGCGACATAGATGCAGTAGAGCTTCTTGCTCTCATCGTCCGTGGCGTTGACCGCCTTCTGGTTGATGATGGTGTCGATGATCAGGGCGGTCTTGCCGGTCTGGCGGTCGCCGATGATCAGCTCGCGCTGGCCGCGCCCGATGGGCACCAGCACGTCGATGGCCTTGATGCCGGTCTGCATCGGCTCATGCACGGATTTGCGGGGAATGATGCCCGGCGCCTTGGTCTCGACCAAGCGGCGCTCAGTGTACATCACCGGCCCCTTGCCATCGATCGGGTTGCCCAGCGCGTCCACCACGCGGCCCAGCAGCCCCTTGCCGGTCGGCACGTCGACAATCTCGCCCGTACGGGTGACGCTGTCGCCCTCGCGGATGGACTTGTCGTCGCCGAAGATCACGACGCCGACATTGTCGGCTTCGAGGTTCAACGCCATGCCCTTCAGCCCGGCATTGGGAAAATCCACCAGCTCTCCGGCCTGCACATTGGCCAGACCGAACACGCGCGCGATGCCGTCACCCACGGAGAGGACCTGGCCGGTTTCAGCCACATTGGCTTCGGTGTCGAAATCCGCGATCTGACGCTTCAGAATCTCGGAGATTTCGGCGGGACGGATCTCCATATCAGGCAGCTCCCTTGAGAGAATAATTCAGCCGGTTAAGGCGGGATTTGAGACTGGTGTCGTATAGCTTGTCGCCGATCTGCAGGCGCAGGCCGCCCAGCAGCGCCGCGTCCACCCGCTCGGTCAGACGGACGGTGCCAAAGCCGGACTCGGCCAGACGCGCCCGCAGCTGGTGGCGCTGCGTGTCGTTCAACGGGTGGGCGGAGGTCACGGCGGCCACCACCTCGCCACGGCGGGCGGCGGCATAGGCGGCGAATCCATCGACCAGCATCGCCAGGTCGCGCAGGCGGCGATTGGCCACCACGACCCCGACGAAATGCCGGACAAGCTCGGAAAACCCTTGAGCGGCCAGCGCCTCTTCCAGCACCGGCCCGGCCTTCGCCACATCCGTCAACGGGTTGGCGACCAGCGCGGCCAGCGCCTCGCTTTCCTTGATCAGGCGGGCCAGCGCCGCCATCTGATCGACCGTTTCATCCAGCGTGCCCCGCTCGGCGGCCAACGCATACAGCGCCGCAGCGTAGCGCGCGGAGAGGCCATTGACACCCGTGCCCGTGATCTCGACCAAAGTTCTTCCCGCCTTAATTGCCGTGCTCTGAAATATATTGCCTCCGGAGAGGCTCGGCGGGGCAGTAACATAGGGTTTCCGCCGCAGCAAGGCCATAAGTGACCTTCCGCGCCAAACGTGACATAGCCGTGACGGACTGTCTCAGTTTGACGCAGGCGGTTTCTCCTGCGCCAGCAGCCGCGCCACCACGGGGCTGGTCTCCTCATAGGCATGGCAACTATTGAGCAAACCCGGCGCGAGACCGGGGTTATCCTGTTGTCTGGAGCCGTCGAAAGCATGGTTCAGCAGGCTATACTGGGTCTGGTAGGCCGTGGTCGCCACGGGCTGAAGCAGCTCGCGCAGATGGGTGCACCCCTCCACCCCGCCAAGACGCAATGAAACCGCCTTGAGAAACCCCTTACCGATCTTTAATCCCACCAGCCGCTCCATCTTGGGCGCCGCCTGGGGGCAGATCCCGTAGGGGGTGAAATCCATCGCCGCCTCGCAGGCGGTGATCTCCAGCTCATCCGGGGTCAGCGTCATGCGAATCCACATATCGTGGACCGGCTCCCCGGCGGGGATCATGCTCCTGTCGACATTGCCCGCGCTATAGGTTTTCACGTCGGTCATCCGCGCATCGATCTCGATCTGCCCGTCCTCGCGCACATAACCGCGAAGCTGAATGTCGCGCAGATGCAGCAGGCGGCGCGATGAGGCGGAGGGAAGGGGCATGGTCGTCTCTGTCCTTTGTGTGGTCTTGAGGCTGTCTGGTCTTGAGTCTGAATCTTGCAGGGCGGTCGACCCCGCGGGATCTTGCCCATTGCAACTGCCATGGCCAAAAGCGTCAGCACAACTGCATAAAAGGATGACCAGCCATGGAGGGGGAGCTCCAGCCGCGCGCCTACAGCCACGCCGAGCGCCTGCGCGTGATCCATGGCGTCCTGCTGTGCGTGCTGCTCGCCGCCATAGACCAGACCGTGGTGCTGCCCGCCATTCCGCAAATGGCGCGGACCCTGCACGGCACCACCCATCTGTCCTGGGTGGTTTCGGCCTATCTGCTCACCGCCACCGCCACCACGCCCATTCATGGCAAGCTGTCGGATCAGTTCGGGCGGGCGAAAATTCTGATCCCCTGCCTGCTGATCTTCATCCTGGCCAGCATGGTCTGCGCCAGCGCCGGGTCGGTTCCCATGCTGCTGCTGGGCCGCGCGTTGCAGGGCATGGGCGGCGGCGCGCTGCTGGCGGTTTCGCAATCCGCCGTGGCGGATGTGGTCCCCCCGCGCGAGCGCGGACGCTACCAGGCCTGGTTCGCCTCCATCTGGGCCCTGGCCTCCGGCGCCGGACCCGTGGTGGGAGGATATATCGCGCAGCATTTGTCCTGGCGGTTCATCTTCTGGGCCAACCTGCCGCTGGGCGCGCTGGCGCTCGCATTATGCCTGCGCGGACTGCCGAATTTGCCGGTGGCGGGGCGGCGGGCGCGAATCGATATTGGCGGAGCGCTGCTGCTGATGGGCAGCACCACCCTGCTGCTCTGCGCCCTGAGCCTGGGCGGCGTGGATCTGCCCTGGCTCTCATGGCGCGAAGCGGCCCTGGTGCTGCTGGCACTGGCGGGCTTCGCGCTGTTTGGCGCGCAACAACGCCGGGCTGCCCACCCCTTGCTGCCGGGCAGCCTGCTTCTGCGGCTGCGGCTGGTCGTCGCCCTGGCCTGGCTCAACACCAGCGCCATGTTCGCCGCCATCTTCATGTTTCCCTTGCTGTTGCAGCAGTTTTTCCACGCCGCGCCGGCCCGCGCGGGCATCGCCCTGGTGCCGTTTCTGCTCAGCGGCGCCGCCGGCGCCTATGCGGCGGGGCAAACCACGCGCCGCACCGGCTGGATCCGCCCGATCTTCGTCATGGGGCTGACGCTGGCGAGCCTAGGCTTCGCCCTGATGGCGGCCGCGCCCCTCGCCCGGCCCGTGGCCGTGTCCGCCCTGCTGGGATTCGGACTTGGCATGCTGAACCCGACCACGCTGATCGCCGCGCAGAGCCTCGCCAAGGTGGAGGAGCTGGGCATCGCCACCGGCATGCTGCTGCTGCTGCGCGCCATGGGCGGCGCCTTCGGCGCGACGCTGGCCGGCGCGGCCCTGGATGGGGGGTTCCACGACCCGATCCTGGGCTACCGGCTGGGCTTCGCCTTCTGCCTCGCCCTGACGCTGTGCGGCTTACTGATCATGCTCCGCGCGCCGGAAATCAAATTGCGCGGCGGCCCGGATTAAGTGCCCGGAATGGGCCGCCACACGCCGCCCGCCGGCTGGAATTGCGGAATATGCGCCAGCCCATGCACCAAGGCGGCATCCGCGCCCAGCGCGGCCTCCCACTCATGCGCCTCGGTCAGCACGGCGCCGGCGCCGACGATCTCCGCCCCCGCCTTGCGCAGCAACGCCAGCGCGCCAGCCAGGCTGGAGCCCGAAGCCACCACGTCATCCACCAGCAGCACACGCTTGCCCGCCAGCAGCGGCACGGCCCGGCGGTCCAGCAGCAGCTTCTGGACACCGGCGGAGGTGATGGAGGTGATGTCCTGCGTCAATGCGTCGCGCAGATGCAGCTTCGGCGATTTTTGCAGCACGACGTAACGGTCCAGCCCCAGGGCGCGGGACACCTCGATGGCCAGCGGAATGCCCAGCGTGGCCGGACCGACCACCACCTCCGGGCGCGCGGACGCGAAATGCGCCGCCAATCTCGCCCCGGCATGGGCGACGAATCCCACCCCCATATCGATCAGCATCATCAGTGAAATGCCGAAATCCGGCTTGATGGCGACGATCGGCAATTCGACCGCCCAGCCCTCGACATCCAGATGGTGGGTTTGCCCCGTGAAAAGTTCCGCGTTCCGCGAAGTCGCTCCGTCGGCCAAAATGATCGCTCCCGATGACTCTGCCCAGCCGTCAGCCCTATTGGCCAAGCTCCGGCACGATATAATGCAGCAGCAGCACAATCGAGAACAATAGCGCCACCCAGCCAAACAGCCCGCCCAGCGTGCGCATGACCAGCATCACCACGAGCGAGATGAAAATAAGCAGGATGCAAAGCTGCCATTGCGGGGCAAAGATCCCCAACGCCAGCATGGCGCCCACGAGCAGATTATCGATCGCGGCGGCAAGGCCGAAAATTGTCGAGACGATCTGCGAGACCAGACCGCTGAAACCACCGTCGCCCTCCATCGGGCCCTCCTTCCGGCGTGCCGCATGCCGGGCAGGCCCAAATAAAACCGCCGTAAATTAATCGACTTATTCTAATGTTTCAACATTCTTCAGGGTTGGAAACAATTTAATCCAAAGCAGCGCCACCGCGACAGTGCCCAGCCCGCCCAGCACCACGGCCGGCATGGCGCCGAACAGGGCGGCGGTCAGCCCGCTCTCGAATTCACCCAACTGGTTGGAGGCGCTGATGAACAGGAAATTCACCGCCCCCACCCGGCCGCGCATGTCATCGGGCGTTTGCAACTGGACCAGGGAAACCCGAATCACCACGCTGATCGTATCGGCGGCCCCCATGACGGCCAGGGCCAGCACCGAAAGCGGAATGGATGTGGACAGGCCGAAAACAATGGTGGCGAGGCCAAACAGGATCACCGCCTGAAACATGCGCAGGCCAACCTTGCCGCCGATCGGAAACCGGGCCAGCCAAACCGTCATCAGCAGTGCGCCGACGGCCGGCGCGCCGCGCAGCAGACCCAGCCCCCACGGGCCGGTCTGCAAAATATCACGCGCATAAACTGGCAGCAGCGCCGTCGCCCCGCCCAACAGCACGGCGAACAGATCGAGCGAGATCGTGCCCAGAATCATCGGGTTGCGCCGCACGAAGCCCACCCCGGCGAACAGAGCGCGCAGGGAGGGCGGCTCCTTCGCCACCGCCGGCCGGTCCAGCACGATGCCTCCCACGGCCAGGGCCGAGCAGCTCCAGCCCACCGCCATCGCCGCATAGGGCCAGGCCGGGGAAATCGCATAGATGAAACCGCCCAGCGCCGGGCCGACGATGGTGGCGAGTTGAAAGACACCGGACGCCATGGCCGTGCCCTTCTGGACCCGCCCCTCCGGCACCACGGCGGGCAGCAGCGCGCCCATCGCCGGGTTTTCAAAGGCGCGCGCCGCGCTCATCGCCATCACGGCGGAGAAGATCACCGCGACACTCTCCCAATGGCCAAAGCTGGCCAGCGCCAGGACAGCGGCGGCCGAGGCTTCCAGCAATTGGCAGACCATCACCACATATTTGCGCGGATAGCGGTCCGCCACGTGGCCGGCGAAAAACACCAGCCCGGCCGAGGGCAGAAACTGCGCCAACCCCACCATGCCGAGCAGAAAGACACTGTGGGACAAGGCATAAATCTGCCAGCCCACCGCCACCGCCGCCATCTGATAGGCGAAGCTGGCCATGCCGCGGGCCAGGAAATAACGCAGGAAGGGGACATGCCGCAGCAATGTGGTGGTTGGAAGAGAAGCGGTGTCTGCTGAACCGGTTGTCATCCCAAGCCTATACCAGCCCGACGCCGCCGCACTTATGCTATTCGCGCATGGCGCTTGCACCCCGCCCCGTTTCGCCTTAACCCCGGCGGCCTATCTTATTTTTTGGAGTTTTCGCCATGTCCTACAGGGTTGCGGTTGTCGGTGCCACCGGTGCGGTGGGGCGCGAGATTCTCAAGACCCTGGCGCAGCGCAACTTCCCGGTTTCGGAGGTCGCGGCCCTGGCTTCCGGCCGTTCCGCCGGGCAGGAGGTCTCCTTCGGCGAGGATAAGGTGCTGAAGGTGCAGAACCTGGAAACCTTCGATTTCACCGGCTGGGATATCGGCCTGTTCTCGCCTGGCGCGTCCGTCTCCGCCGTGCATGCCCCGCGCGCGGGCGCGCAGGGCTGCATCGTCATCGACAACACCTCCCAGTTCCGCATGGACCCGGACGTGCCGCTGGTGGTGCCCGAGGTGAACCCGCAGGACGTGGCGAAGTTCCACAAGAAGAACATCATCGCCAATCCGAACTGCTCCACCATCCAGATGGTGGTGGCGCTCAAGCCCCTGCATGACCGTTTCAAGCTCAAGCGCGTGGTGGTGAGCACCTATCAATCCGTCTCCGGCGCGGGCAAGGAGGGGATGGACGAGTTGTATAACAACACCAAGGTCTCCTTCGTGAACCAGGAAGCCAAGGCCCAGGTTTTCCAGAAGGACATCGCCTTCAACTGCATCCCGCAGATCGACGTGTTCATGGATGACGGCGCCACCAAGGAAGAATGGAAGATGGCGGTCGAGACCAAGAAGATTCTGGACCCGAACGTGCCGGTGATCGCCACCTGCGTGCGCGTGCCGGTGTTCATCGGCCATTCCGAAACGGTGTATGCCGAGTTTGAAAAGCCGGTATCCGTGAAGGAAGCCCGCGAGGCGCTGGCCAAGGCGCCGGGCGTGGTGGTCGAGGACCGGCATGTGCCGGGCGGCTATATCACCCCGATCGAATGCCAGGGTGAGGATGCGACCTTCGTCTCGCGCATCCGCAAGGACTCGACCGTGGAGAACGGCCTGGCCTTCTGGTGCGTCTCCGACAATCTGCGCAAGGGCGCGGCGCTCAACGCCGTGCAGATCGCGGAAGTGCTGGTGGCGCAAAAATTATTGAAAAAAGCCGCCTGAACGAAAGGGGCGGAGAGCCCCCCGGCTGGGCCGAAAATCCGTCTGCATGAAACCAAGGCGGCTCAGGCCGCCTTGGTTTCATATGCAGCGGGATCAATCCTCGCGCGGGCCTTCATAAGGCCTTGGGGCCACGTCCCACGGCCTGCGCCGGATCTCCTCCTCTGCATCGGCGCGCGACATGCCAATATCCGCCAGCATCCGCGCATCCATCCGGGCGATGTCCCGCCGCCCCCTGATTGCTTGTCGCATCAGCATCAAATGCGAGACCATCATCTTCACGCCACCGGTCAGGGAAGGCAGCCTGACAAGCCGAATTCCAGTCATGCTCAACATTGTCTTTATCCCGTGCGTTATGGGTTCAGGCACAAATTAGAGTTGGATTTTAGATAAGAAAAACGAATTGTATTTATGTTGAAAATCAAATAATCTTATTCCGATGTCCCCTCCCCTCGGCCTCGACCCGGATTTGCTGCGTGCTTTCGTCTATGTGGCGGAGGAGCAGAATTTCACCCGCGCGGGCGCGCGCGTGGGGCGCACCCAGGCGGCCATCTCCATGCAAATGCGCAAGCTTGAAACGCTTCTGGGCAAGACGCTGATCAATCGCGGCCGGGGTGAGGGAATCGGGCTGACGCCGCACGGGCAATATCTGCTGGACCGCGCCCGTGAATTATTGGCGTTGAACGATTCCATCTGGTCGTCCTTTCAAGCGCCCGATGTCAGCGGCACGGTGCGGCTCGGCACGCCGGACGATTATGCCCTGCAATTCCTGCCGGACGCGCTGCGCCGTTTCGCGGAGACACATCCGGCGGTGGAGGTGGAGGTCGTCTGCCTACCCTCGACGGAGCTTATGGAACGGCTGAAGGCCGGGCAGCTCGATCTTTCATTGATTTCCGAAGGGCATGAGACGAAAGGCTGGCCGGCGCGGGAATTAATCCGCGGCCCGCTGGGCTGGATCACCGCCACCCGATTTTCCCCGCATAAATTGACCCCCCTGCCGCTGGCCCTGGCCGCGCATGATTGCATCTGGCGGCGCGAAGCCCTGCGCAAGCTGGATGAAACCCGGCACCCTTACCGTATCGCCTATATTTCCGGCAGCGCCACCGGCTCCATGGTGCCGGTGCTGGCGGGGCTGGCCATCACCTGCGGCATGCCCAACCGCTTGCCCGAAGGCACCAGATTGCTCGCCCCCGGAGAGGAAAATCTGCCGGAATTGCCCGATTTTGCCGTGCTGATGCTCAAGGGCAAAGGCGCTCCCCAGCCGGTGACGGACCGGCTGGCCGAGCATATCGAGACCGCCGCCAAATGCGAGGCGCGCAGTGCCGGCTGGCTAAGCCAGAGCGCTTGAAAAGCCGCAGCTTGGGAGGCTTTGAGAGCTTCCGAACCGCGCGAACAATTTCAATGATTCCAAAATGCCGTTCCGCTTGGTCGCTGAAACCATCGCCTTGGCGGGGCGGCTAGCGCTAACGGGGCTCGGCCGTTCCGGCGTGAGTCTCCTCCGCGCGGATCATCCGCCGGGCCAGCTTCAGCGCCTCCAACGCCGTGGCGGCGGTGCTCAGCTCCAGCAATGCGACCCAATTCTCCCGGCTCCCTTCCTCCTGCGCGGCAAGGGAGGTGCCGATCATCTCCCGCGCCTGGCATAAGGCCGCCCGCCCCTCTTCCTCACCGCCGATATAGGATTGCTGCAACGCGAAATAGACTTGCCGGGTGAGGCTGGTCGCATCTTCCGCGCGCATGACCTGCTTGCCGAACAAAAAACGCGCGTGATTATTCAGCTCCAGCCTGGCTCGGGTCTTGAACCGGATGACCGCACCGTTCAGAATCATGGATTCGCCTTGCTTGAGCTCCAAGACCAGTGAAGACATTTCATCCTGCCTGACGAAGGTTGCGAACTACCCCCGATCCTGACATGCCTCTTGTTAACAGGCCGTGAAAAGCCGCCAAACGCGGGCCGATGCTCAGAGCACGGGCATGGCCGGCGCGAGGCGCCCGCCAAGGCGCACCGGCTCGATTCGGCGGGCAAGGCCGGTGGCCTCCTCCGTTTCCACGAAGGCGCCACAAAGCGTGGCCTCGCCTTCCGCCGGGCTCAGCTTCTCGCCCGGCATCTTGCGGATGAAACGGTTGAGGGCCGGTGCCTTGGTCATGCCGATGACGGAGTCATAATCCCCGCACATGCCCAGATCCGTGGCATAGGCCGTGCCGCCAGGCAGGATCTGATGGTCGGCCGTGGGGATATGGGTATGGGTGCCGGTCACACAGCTCACCCGCCCGTCGAAGGCATGGCCGAACGCCATTTTCTCGGAGGTCGCCTCGGCATGAATATCGAGCAGGACCGCCTGCACGGTGACACCCAGCCGGTGACGGGTGAGCAAATCCTCCATGGCGCGAAAGGGGCAATCCATCGGGTCCATGAAGAGCCGGCCCATGGCCTGCGCCACCAGCACCTTGCGCCCATCCGGCAGGGTGGCCAGGCAAGCCCCCGCGCCGGGTGTGCCGGGCGGGAAGTTAAGCGGACGGATCAGGCGTTTCTCATTGGCGATATAGGGAATGATCTCCCGCCTGTCCCAGGCGTGATTGCCCAGCGTGATGACATCCGCCCCCGCGGTGAACAGCGCCTCCGCCATGTCCGGCCCCAGCCCGAACCCATGGGAGGCGTTTTCGGCGTTCACCGCCACGAAATCGAGTTTGAGGGCGGCGCGAAGAGCGGGAATATGTTTCAGGGCCGCTTCCCGGCCGGACCGGCCGAGAAGATCGCCAAGCAGGAGAATACGCATGGGGCTCCATACGATGGAACGCCGCGAAATCAAAAACCCGGCAACAGTTCCAACGCCCCGTCCCGCAGATGATAGGCGGCGGCATCCATGCCCGTGAACATCTCCCCGTCCGTGCCGGTGAGCCAGGCGGGGCAATCCGCCCGTTCCAGCGCCGTGAACAAGGCCTGACGGCGCAGCGCATCCAGATGCACCAGCGGTTCGTCCAGCAAAAGCAAGGGGGCGATGCCGCGCGCCGAGGCGATCATCGCCGCGTGGCCTAAAACGATGCCAATGAGCATGGCTTTCTGCTGGCCGGTGGAAGACAGCGAGGCGGGACGGCCCGCATCTTCGTCGGTGATCAGCAAATCGGCTTTTTGCGGGCCATGGCCTGAGGATTTTCCAAGCGCGTCGGCCGGGCGCGCGGCCGCCAGGGCAGCGCGCAGCCAATCCTCCACATCCAGCGCCGGGGCCAGAGCCAGCTTTTGCGCGATGGGGCAGGCAAGCCCCAGCCGCACACGCGGAAACGGGTCCGCGGCACCGGCCGACAGCGTGGCGTTCAGACGGGCGATGAGCGCCGCGCGCGCCGCCGTGGCGGCCACGGCATGACGCGCCATGGAATCCTCCAACGCCGATGCCCAGCCGGAATCGTAAGGCGGTTCGGCCAACAGCCTGTTGCGCTGGGCGGACGCGCTTTCAAACGAGGCGATCTCCCGCGCATGGAACGGCTCCAGCGCCACCACCAGCCGGTCCAGGAATTTGCGGCGGCCGGAGGCGGTGTCGGTAAACAGCCTGTCCATCTGCGGGGTCAGCCAGACGGCGGCGAGTTGCTCCGCCACGTCCGACTGGGCGCGGGGTTTCACGCCGTTCAGCCGGAACTCCCGCCGCTCGGGCGCGCCCTCCACGGCGGCGGTGCCAATCTCCAGCCCGTTATCGAAGCGCGCCGCAACACCCCAGCCCCCCGCTCCGCCCTGGCGCGCCAGCTCTGAAAACCGCGCGCCGCGCAACCCCCGCCCAGGCACGAGCAGGGAAACGGCTTCCAGCAGATTGGTCTTGCCCGCGCCATTCGGCCCCGCGAACACCAAACGCCGCGCTTGCGGTTCGAAACGCAAGGCGGCATGGGAACGGAAATTGGTCAGAATGAGCCGTGTCAGATTCGTTTCAGGAGTCCTCCGCCGCTTTTTTGAAAAAGCTGCGTTCCTTACTACACGCGCATCGGCATCAGCACATAGACGGCGGAATTATCGTCCTGGTCGCGCACCAATGTGGGGGCGGCGCCATCGGCGAAGACAAACTCCACCTTGCCCTTGATCTGGTCCGTCACGTCCGAAAGATAACGCGCCTGGAAACCGATCTCCAAGGGACCGGCCTGATAATCGACGAGATCCCCGCCCAGCTCCTCGGAAGCGGAGCCCTGCTCGGCGGATGCGGCGGAAATCACCAGCAGCTCCTTCGCCAGGGACAGTTTCACCGGCCTGTGCTTCTCGGCCGAAATGGCGGAGACGCGCCCCACCGCATCGTTGAAATCCTTCTTGTCCACCCGCAGGATCTTGTCGTTCCCGCGCGGGATCACCCGGTCGTAATCCGGGAAGGTGCCGTCGATCAGCTTGCTGGTGAGCTTCATCATGCCGATGCCGAACTGGATGCGCGTTTCGGAAAGCGCGACCTCGACCTCGCCGGTGGCTTCGTCAAGCAGCTTGCGCAACTCCATCACGGTCTTGCGCGGCACGATGATGCCCGGCATGCCCACCGCGCCCTGCGGCAGCGGCTCCTCCACACGGGCCAGGCGGTGCCCGTCCGTCGCCACGGCGCGCAGCACCGGGCCATCGGCGCCTTCGGCCGCGTGCAGATAGATGCCGTTCAGATAATAGCGCGTCTCCTCGGTGGAGATGGCAAAGCGGGTGCGGTCGATCAGGCCGCGCAGCTCCTGCGCGGAGAGCACGAAGCCATGCGACAGCTTGCCGGCATCGAGCTTGGGAAACTCCTCGACCGAAAGCGCCACCAGGCTGGTGGAATAACGCCCGGCGCGCAAGGCGAGCTGCGCGTCTCCGCCCGGATGGTCCAGCTCAATCACCGCGTTCTCCGGCTGGCGGCGGACGATTTCATAAAGCGTGGCGGCGGGAACGGTGATGGCGCCGTCGCGCAGCGTTTCGGCCACGACCTCCTCCACCAACGCGATCTCAAGATCCGTCGCGGCGATGGTCAGCTTAGCGTCTTTCACCGAAAGCAGCACATTGGCGAGGATGGGAATCGTGTTCCGCTTCTCAACCACGTTCTGCACATGGGCCAGAGACTTCATCAGCGTGGCGCGATCGGCCTTGAACTTCATGATACCCTTCCAGACAGCGACCGAATCCCCGGATTTTTTGGACCGATTCGTAAGTTACCCTAGCAAGCCCGGCCAAGGCCGCCAAGGCCGACTCGCGCCCGGCGCGCCACCACGCGGGCCACGCGCGGCAGCTCTTGCCCTATCGGTTTTCCGGCTTGCCCACGCCAGCTTCCCCACGCCCGTTCTTCCGGTTGCGATGAAGCAGCACCTGTCCAGCCCTTGCCTTGAGCTTATTGCTGCCCGGCCCGGCTTGGTTTCGCCTGAGCCGGGGGCCGGCTAATTCTCCAGCAGGCGTTTCAGCAATTCCACATCCTCGGCGAAGGCCGCGTCCTGGGCGATGAGGTCCGTGATGCGCGAAACCGCATGCATCACCGTGGTATGGTCGCGGTCGCCGAAATGCCGGCCAATATCCGGCAGGCTCTTGGAGGTCAGCTGCTTGGCCAGATACATCGCCACCTGGCGCGGCCGGGCGATGTTGCGCGCGCGCCGGGCGGAGGACATCTCCGCGATGCGGATGTTATAATGCTCGCAGACGCGTTTCTGAATCTCCTGGATGGAGATCTTGCGGTCATGCGCCTTCAACACGTCGTGCAAAACCTCATGCGCGGTGTCGATCGTGACCTGCCTGTTGAACAGGTTGGCATGGGCGACGAGACGGTTGAGGGCACCTTCCAGTTCACGGTTGTTGCTGGTGATCTTGCGGGCCAGAAACTCCAGCACCTTGGGCGGCACCTCCACCCCGGCGCGCTGCGCCTTGGCGTCCAGAATGGAATAGCGCAGCTCGAAGGTGGTGGCATGCAGATCCGCCACCATGCCGCACCCCAGGCGGGTGCGCAGCCGATCCTCCAGCCCCGACAAATCGGAGGGGGATTTATCGGCGGAGATGACGATCTGCTTGCCCGCATCCACCAACGCGTTGAAGGTGTGGAAGAATTCTTCCTGCGTGTTGTCCTTGCCGATCAGGAATTGCAGATCGTCGATCATCAGCACATCCACGCTGCGCAGCTCGCTCTTGAACTCCAGCGTGGATTGCGAGCGCAGCGCGTTGATGAAGCGGTACATGAAACGCTCGGCCGACATATAAGCGACCGAAACCGGGCGGCCACCGCGCGGTTTGGTGGAAAGCTCCCAGGCGATGGCATGCATCAGATGCGTCTTGCCCAGCCCCACCCCGCCATAAAGGAAAAGCGGATTGAACCCCGCCATGGCCGGGGATTCCGCCACGCGCCGCGCACAGGCATAGGCGAACTCATTCGGCTTGCCGACCACGAAGGTCTCGAAGGTGAAGCGCTGGTCCAGCGCCGCCATGGTCTCCGGGCGCTGCGGCGCCAAGGCGGGCTGCGCCGGAGCCGGCTCCGCCAGATCCGGCGCGGCCGGGCGCGCGGCGGCGGGAACGCCGGTGCGAAACTCAACCCGCTTCACGGCCGGGTTTTCCTGCTGCCAGAAAGCCGCGATCAGGTCGCCATATTCCTTGTTCACCCAGTCGCGCAGAAAACGGGTGGGCAGCATCACCACCACCTCATCTCCCGCCAGCCCCGCAAAGCTCACCTGCTTCAGCCAAGTCCGGTACTCGACTTCACCCACTTCCGTCTGCAAACGCGCCCGCACACGCCCCCACTGCTCCGCCAGGCGCGCCTCGCCATTCCAGGTCATGGAGGTCTGCAACGCGGCATCCCGACCAGAAGCGTTGATCTCTAAATTAATGCCCATTCTGACTTGCCTGCCCCCGCAAAAACCGCCGCAGAATCCCCTCCCGCAATACGGCCCGCTCCGGAGAGACACGCCGCTTTCGCAGAAATGAGACAAGTGTAAACGGTCAATTGAGGTCCTGACCTTATGTCCAAACACCCCGCCGAAGCAAGCGCTCAAATTCTCCAGCACGGCCAACAAGGCGCTGAACTTTTAAAAAAATATATAAAAAACAACAAACTAATTAATTCAAACTTTCTTGCCAGCCGATTCGTGGCGCCAAGAAACACAGATGCAAACACAGGACACGAAAAGGCCGCCGTCTCTTGCCATTACAAGAAGATGACGGCGGCCTGGTTTTGTATCGTTTTTTAGACGAAGCGTTACGGCTTCGCCGCGCTTGTTTAGGCGGCGGCGACGGCCTTCACGCTGGCGGAAAGACGGGAAATCTTGCGGGCGACCGCATTCGCCTTCAACACGCCCTTGCCCGCCGCGCGCTGCATCTCGGGCTGGGCGGCGCGCAGGGCGGCCTGGGCGGCGTCCTTGTCGCCAGCGGCCACGGCCTCCTCCACCTTGCGGATGAAGCTGTGCACGCGGGATTTACGCGCCTTGTTGCGCGCCGTGCGCTTCAGCGTCTGGCGGATGCGTTTCTGGGCAGATGCGATATTGGCCATGTTATCCGAACAAAAAATGATGTGTAATGGAGCGCGCCGTCTAGACCGCCCGGCGCGCCGCGTCAAGCGTTTCCCTGGGCATCACCTATTCGTGCACCACCCAGCTTTTGCGCAGCGGGGAGAGCACCTCCCATGTGCCGGTGAAGCCCGGCTCAATGACGAACTTATCGCCCGGCCCGGCCTCGATCCGGCGGCCATCATCGCCTTCCACCACGCAGGCACCGGAAATGATTTCCACATATTCCCATTCGGTATAGGCGATGCGCCATTTTCCCGGGCTCGCCTCCCACTCCCCGGCGGCCAAGCCACGGGCGCTGTTCTCATACAGCACGATGGTGCGTACTTTCGGCGTGCCGCTGATCAGCTTATCCGCCGCCACATCCTCCCAGGGCGTGGCGCCGGCGCGCGGCAGCAAGGCGAGCTTGGTCATTGCTGGGTTCCTCCAAGGGTGGCCGGGCCCGCGCCGGGCAAGTAATTCGGAACGCCATTGCCCCCACCGCTCTTCGCGGCGCTGGCGGGGGCCGTGGCCACACCCGGCGGAGCCGCCAGCGGCGCGGCCTGAACCGCCCCGCCCGCATCCCCCGCCGCCGCGGCGGCGGCGGTGCTGGCGCTGTTGGTCCAGGAAATCCAGTTCGGCATGTTCTTCTGGATCTGATATTGCAGCTGCACGTTCATCTGCGTCATCAGCCGCTTGGTGAGACCGTAGAGCGCGGCGCGCAGATCGTCCGCATTGCCGGAGTCGGGCGCGGTCTGGCTGGCGCTGACGCTGGCTTCGGTAAAGCCGGTCGAGCGGCCGTCGGCGCTGGCCAAATTCAGATCCACGGTCATCGCGCCAACCAGATTGCCGTTCACATTGTCCACATAGGCGTTCTGCACCGTCACCGTGGCGGTGCCAGGCTGGCCGGCGGGCTGCAGGCGCTGCTTGAGCATGGACATCAGGGTATCGGCTGGCGGCGCGGGATCCATGCTGGCCGCCTGCACCTGTGAGGGCGTGGGCACGTAGCTGTTCACCACATTCACTTGCGAGACCTTCAGCAAAATCGGCGGCAGATAGGAATAATCGAGCGGCTTGAAGCTCGGCGCGGGCGAGGTCGAGCCACAGGAGGCCAGCGCCAGCAAGGGCAGCGCGAAAACCAGACGTTTCATTCAGTTGCTCCAGCTTCTGTCGGATTGGGGCGCCCGGTAACATCCTCGCGGGCGAAGCGGAAATCGAAATTGCAAAATTCGCAGGTCATGGTGATCTGCCCCTCCACGGCCATATGGTCGAGATCGTCCTGATTGAACCCCTCCAGAATACCCCCCAGGCGCTGGCGCGAGCAACGGCAGCCGAAACTCAGCGCGCGCGGCCGGGAGACCGCCACCCCCTCGCCATGGAACAGGCGGTAAAGCAGACGCTCCGGCGGCAGGGCGTCGTCGAGCAGTTCCTCGGCGGTGATCGTCTCGGCCAGAATGCTCGCCGTGCGCCAGGCCTCGGTCTGGTCGGCCTCGGAGAGATCCGGCCCCACGCCGCCGGCCCCCGCCACACGCTCAAGCACCAGGGCGGACGCGCGCCAGCCGGCTTGGGTTTCCCCCGCCGCCAGGAAGATGCGGGCGGGCAGTTGCTCGGAAGTGGAAAAATAATGTTCCGCCATGCCGGCCAGATCGTCGCCCTCGATGGCGACGATCCCCTGGCTGGGATCCTTGTCCAACCCCTGATCCACCGTGAAGGCGATGTAGCCATTGCCCAGCAATTGCCGGGCGGAGGCGTCGCTGGGGATCTCCGCCTCCTCGCTCACGCGCACATAGCCGCGCAGGGCGCCGGCCTCGGTGCAATCCACCACCAGCATCGGCACCGGGCCGTCGCCGCGAATCTGGATGGAAAAGGAGCCCTTGAATTTCAACGCGGTGGAGAGCCCGGCCGCCAGAGCCAGAGCCTGCCCCAGCAATATCCGCACCGGCGCGGGATGCTCATGACGCGACAGCAGCGTGGCCCCCAGCGGGCCCAGCCGCACCAGCCGGCCACGCACTGGACGTTCGGGCAGGTAAAAGGGTGTCACACCGCGCGGCACGGAAAGATCCGGCACTTGCGGCCTGGTGGAATCGAGAAACGCGGGAAGCTCTGTCATGGTGGCTGTCAGATAAGCATGTTTTAGCGCCGTTGCCATAAGGGCGGGGGCGGGTTAGCGGTTTCCCATGGCCAATGACACCACCGCCGATCTCGGCGCCTATGTGAAGAAATTCTCCCGTGCCAGCGTGCTCGTGGTCGGGGACGCGATGCTGGACCGTTATGTCTATGGCGAGGTTTCGCGCATCAGCCCGGAGGCGCCGGTGCCCATCCTGACCGTTACCCGGGAGGTGGCGATGCCGGGCGGCGCGGGCAATGTGGTGCGCAACCTCACCGCGCTCGACGCCTCGGCCGCCTTTGTCTCCGTGGTGGGGGACGATCAGGCGGGCTCGGAACTCACCGGGCTGGTCGGCGGGCAGGAGCGCGTGGAGCCCTGGTTGCTGGTGCAAAGCGGGCGCACCACCACGCTGAAGACCCGTTATATCGCCCAGGGGCAGCATCTGATCCGCGCCGACCGCGAAGTGACGATGGAATTGTCGGAAAAATTCTCCGAGCGGCTGATCCGCATCGCGCTGGACGCCATGGCGGCCACCACGGTCACCGTTCTGTCCGATTACCGCAAGGGCGTGCTGAGCGAGAGCATTTGCGCCGCCCTCATCAAGGGCGCCCAGCAGCTCGGCCGCACCATCATCGTCGACCCCAAGGGACGCGATTACAGCCGCTATCAGGGCGCCGATCTGGTCACCCCCAATCGCGGGGAGCTGGCCGAGGCCACCGGCATGGCCGTGGACACCGAAGCTGGGATCGTGGCCGCCGCGCGGGCGCTGCTGGCGCGCCACCAGTTCGGGGCGGTGCTGGTCACGCGCTCCGAGGATGGCATGAGCCTGATCACCCCCGAAGAGACCCGGCATTATCCCGGCGAGGCGCCGGAGGTGTACGATGTCTCCGGCGCGGGCGACACGGTCGTGGCGACGCTGGCCGCGGCACTGGCCGCTGAGGTGCCGCTGGCGGAAGCCGCGCGGCTGGCCAATATCGCGGCGGGCATCGTGGTCGGCAAGGTCGGCACCGCCATCGCCCGGCCTTCCGATATTCTATCCGCCATCGCGCCGGCCACCGGCGCGCTGCAAAAGGTCGTCACCCCCGCCGCCGCCGCCGAAACGGCCGAGCGCTGGCGCCTGCGCGGCTACAAGGTGGGCTTCACCAATGGCTGTTTCGACCTGCTGCACCCCGGCCATGTGCATCTGCTGGAACAATGCCGGGCGATGTGCGACCGGCTGATCGTCGGTATCAACGCCGATGCCTCGGTCAAGCGGCTGAAGGGCCCCACCCGCCCGGCCCAGGGCGAGGCCGCGCGCGCCGCCGTGCTGGCCTCGCTGGCCTCGGTCGATCTGGTCTGCCTGTTCGAGGAGGATACCCCGATCGAGCTGATCAAGCGCATCAAGCCGGATGTGCTGATCAAGGGCGCCGATTACACGCGCGAGACCGTGGTGGGCGGGGATCTGGTGGAGAGCTGGGGCGGCGCGGTGGCGCTGGCGGAGCTGCTGCCCGGCCATTCCACCACCGCCACGCTGGCGCGGCTGCGCAACTGATGAGCCTGCCCGTCGGTCCCGAGGTTGAGAGCTGGCCCCGCCCCTTGCCGTCCCGCCAAAAATTCCAAGGCCGCCGCATGACGTTGGAACCGCTCACGCGCCGTCATGCCGGGGAGCTGTTCGAGGCCGCGCAATTCGCCGATGACAGCTTCACCTATATGTCCTTCGCCCCATGGAAGAGCGTGGCGGAGGCCGAGGCGCTGATCGCGGGGGTTTACGCGGACCCGGCCGCGGCCTTCTGGGCGGTGCGGCCCGTGACCACCGGGCGGGTGAGCGGGTTTCTCTCGCTGATGAATATCGAGCCCAAAAACGCCGCCATCGAGCTGGGCAATATCTGGTTCGGCCCGGAACTGCGCCGCACCCGCGCGGCGACGGAGGCGATGTTCCTGGCGCTGCGCCACGCGGCGGACGATCTCGGCTATCGCCGGCTGGTCTGGAAATGCAACGCGCTCAACGAGCCGTCCCGAACAGCCGCCTTGCGCCTGGGATTTGCCCATGAAGGCACGTTGCGCGCGCATATGGTGGTGAAGGGGCGCGCGCGCGACACGGCAATATATTCGATCCTCGGATCGGAATGGCCATCCCGCCGCGATGCGATCCTGGCCTGGCTGGATGAGGCGAATTTCGACGCGGAGGGAAACGCGCTGAGATCCCTGGCGTCGTTCAGGACATCTTGAACCCACGGCCCGCCACCGGACGCGCCCATGCCGGTGGCGCTCATCCGGTCAGCCGCGCCACCTCCGCCTTCAGCCTTGGCAAGATCTCCTCTCCGAACCAGGGATTTTTCCGCTCCCAGCCGCTTGTCCTCCAGGATGGATGCGGCAAGGCCAGGAACCGTCCGCCCGGCACCTGCGCGCGGACGGTTTCCGTCATGCCGCCCTTGCCCAAATAGCGCCGCTGCGCATAACCGCCGACGAGCAGGATCAGCTCGATCCGCGGCATCAGCGCCAGCAAGCTCTCATGCCATAAGGGCGCGCATTCGGGCCGGGGCGGGGCATCGCCACCATTGGGCAGACGGCCAGGGTAGCAAAACCCCATCGGCATGAAATTCAGCTTCGATTCGTCGTAGAAAATCTCACGGCCGATGCCCATCCAGGCGCGCAGCCTGTCGCCGGAGGCATCGTCGAACGGCAGGCCGCTGGCATGCACCTTCGTTCCCGGGGCCTGGGAAATCACCAGCAGCCGCGCGGTGTTGGAAACACGGAAAACCGGCCGCGCCCCTAATGGCAGAATGTCATGGCAAACACGGCAGGCCCGCGCCCGCGCCGCGGTTTCGCTCAACCCTCGCGCCGCCAGATCCGCCGTTTGGCGGCCAGCGCCACGATCGTGAGGAAGGCGAAGAAGATCACCGCCCGCAAGCCGACCTCGTGCCGTTCCGAAAGATTGGGGTCGGACGCCCATGTCAGAAACTCCGCCACATCCGCTGCCTCCCGCGCCGCCGTGGCCTTGGTGCCGTCGGCGTAGGTTACCGCGTTATCGCGCAGCACGGCGGGCATGGAAACCTGCCCGCCCGGAAAAGCGGCGTTATAGAAATGGCCGGGCAACAGACTCACGCCCTCCGGCGGGGGACGAAAGCCGGTGAGAAAGTCATAAATATAACGCGTGCCGCCTGGGCGTTGCGCCACGATGCTGGAAAGATCGGGCGGCAAGGCCCCGCCCATATTGATCGCGCCTGGCGCCTTGAAGGAAGAATCCGGCGTGGCGGCGGTGCCGTCGGCCAGTTTCACGCTGGCGGCGAGGCCCGCCACCTGCTCGGGGGTCAGCCCCAACCCCTCTAGGTCGCGGTAATGCAGGGCGCTCATGCCATGGCAGCTCGCGCAGACGCCCTGATACACCGCGAAGCCACGCTGGGCGGCTGCCTTGTCGATGGTGCCCAACGGCCCCTCGGACTGGAAACGAGTCGGGGGGGCCTCCCGTGCCCGCGCGCCGCCACCCGCCAACATCCCCACCGCCAGCAAGGGTGCAAGAACATGGCGCATCATGCGGCCTCCAGCATCGTGACCAGCGGGGTCAGCACCAGGAAATGAAAGAAGAACCAGATGGCCAGCGGGCCAGCCAGCAGCGCCCCCGCCGGGCAGGAAACGGCAAGGCCCAGCGCCAGCACATCCAGCCCCAGCAGCCAGGTCAGCGCCCTGTAGAGCCGGCCTGGCGGCGCGCCCCTGGAACGGTCCAGCCATGGCAGCGCGTAAAGCACCGCCGCCGCCGCGATCACCCCCCAGATATGCCCGGCGGCACCGGGAAACAGACCCGCCAGCCCGGCGATGGGGGTGAGATACCAGGGATGGGAAATGACGGCGGGCACCACCATGGGCGCTGCGGGAATGGCATTTTGGCCGCCCTGCCCCCAATGCGGCGCGAAGCCGAGCAGAAGCGCGAAGACCAGCGCCAGCATGGCAAGGGCGGCGAAATATTGCGCGGCATAAACCGGCCAGAACGCCAGCGCCCGCCCTTGCGGCGCCGGACGCGCCTGCCGCGCGGCCATGCGGGCCAGCCAGATCAGCGCCACCGCGCACAAGGCCAGCACCCCGTGAAACACCAGCAGCCGCGCCAGCCCCGCCCCGCCCAAAAACCACATCGCCACCGCGCCGGGGAAACCGGGCAGCAGCATCGCCGCGCTGACGGCATGAGACAGGGACCAGGATCCGCCCGCCCCGCCATGCAAGACGAACCCCAGCCAACCGGCAAGCAGCAGCACCGCCAGCAATGTCACCCAGAGCAGCCAGGCCCATTCGCCCGGGGCGCGGTAAGCGCGCGTCAGCAACGCGCGAAAAAGATGCAGATACAGCGCCATGAAGGCGAGGCTGGCGCCAGTGGCGTGATACCCCAGCATGATCCAACCGCCGCGCATCTCCCGCGCGACGCGCTGGAGAGAGCCATAAGCATCGCGCGGGTCATAGGCCGTCGCCAGCACCAGGCCGGACCCCAGCAGCACCAGCAGCAGCACGCCGAGCAAGGCGGGCAACGTGGCCGCCCAGGGCGCGCCGGGGGCGCGCTCCCGCCGCGTCATCCCGGCTTTTATGTCGCGCAAGCAAGGCATGCGGGTTACCAGCCAGCCTTGTTTTGCTTGCGTCTGCATCGCGCCCTCCCCTAACCCAGACGGATCTGCGCGCGATCGATAAAACCAAAGCGCGGGACCGGAAGATTGCGCCGCGCCGGGCCGGAGCGCACGCGCCCCAGCGGGTCATACTGGCTGCCATCGCACGGGCAAATCCAACCATCGTAATCGCCGCGCGGTTCGGTGGGGGTGTTGCCCTCAAGCCGGCAGGGCGTGCCGGTGTTCAACCCCATCACCACCACGAAATGCCCATTGCCGGGCGCGATGCGGGCCGAAGCCTCGGCGGGGTCCGGCAGGTCGGACATCGCCACCACCATGTTGTCGGCGATCTGCTTGTCCGTCAGCCGCCGGATGATCACCGGCAAGCCCCCCCACAGGACCGTCTTGGCGCTGTTTTCGGAAATGTCGGAGACGGTGACGATGGGTCTGGAAATGGCCTCCTCGGCGAGGCTGGGGTTCAACGCGTCGATCAGGGGCCAGAGGCTGGAAGCCGCCCCCACCGCGCCCGCCGACATGGCGAGGATGCTCAAGAAGTCGCGCCGGGATTCGCCGCCTTGCGCGTGTGCCGCGCCTGCTGTTGGTTCAGCCATGTTTCGCTCCCTGGAAGAGAGGCTCTTCCTGAAACGCAGCGTGACGGCTGAACAAGAAAATTTCAAGAGTGGATTGAGGCTGCCGCTTGCCCTAAGCAGGCGCCATGACAAATCCGCCCCCTCATGAGGCCTTGAAGCCAGAGGCCTCCGCCTGGTTCGCCACGCTGCGCGACCGCATTTGCGCCAGCCTTGAAGAGCTGGAGCAAATGGCCGGGCCGAACCCTGGCCGGTTCGTCCGCACCGCATGGGACAGGCCGGGCGGCGGCGGCGGCGAGATGAGCGTGCTGCGCGGCCAGTTGTTCGAGAAAGCCGGGGTGAATATCTCTGTCGTGAAAGGGACGTTCACCGCCGAGTTCGCCGCCAAAATTCCCGGCACGGAGGCGGGCGCGGCATTCTGGGCGGCGGGCATTTCGCTGGTCATTCATCCACGCAGCCCGAAAGTGCCGGCGGTGCATATGAATACCCGCATGATCGTGACCGCCAAGGGCTGGTTCGGCGGCGGCGGGGACCTGACACCGATGCAACCCGGCACGCCGCAGGCCACCCAGGATGCCGCCTTGTTCCATGCCGCCTACAAGGCCGCCTGTGATAAGCACGACCCTGGTTATTACGAAAAATTCAAAAAATGGTGCGACGAGTATTTCTTTCTGCCGCATCGCGGTGAGCCGCGCGGCGCGGGCGGGATCTTCTACGATTACCTGGATAGCGGCGACATCGCCGCGGATTTCGCCTTCACCCGCGATGTGGGGGAGGCGTTTCTGGCCGCCTATCCGGAGATCGTCCGTGCCCGGATGCATGAAGGCTTCACGCCGGAAGAGCGCGAGGCCCAGCTTGTCCGGCGCGGGCGGTATGTGGAGTTCAACCTGCTCTATGACCGGGGCACGACCTTCGGGTTGAAAACCGGGGGCAATACGGAGGCGATTTTAATGTCCATGCCCCCCGAGGTGAAATGGCCGTGACATGCCGCGCGACGCGGATTGAACCGTAAAAGGCCGGCAGATGGCGCCGGCCTTTCGCGTTTACGGGGTGATGCCCACCCCGCCAGGCGTGATGACGATGGAGGGGACCGGCGCCACCACCACGGGCGGCGGCGCGTAATAGACCGGCGGAGGAGGGGGAGCGTAATAGGCCGGTGGCGGCGCGGCATAGACCGGCACACCCGGCCCCCAGACCGGCACGGGACCGACATAACCATAAGCCGGGCCCCAGCCCGCATACCAATGCCAACGATGCCCGCCATCCCACCAGCCATGGCCCTGCCAATCATGGTAAGGATGCCCATCCCAATGACCGGGGCCGTGACCAGGACCATGGCCGGGCGGGCCATAGCCATGGCCAGGCCCGCCCCAGCCCGGAGGGCCGCCATCGTGATGATCCCAATCCGCCAAGGCAGGAGCCGCGCTCACGGCCGCCAGCCCCGTGGCCAACGCCGCACCCAACAGCATTTTTTTCAACATGACGGGTTACCCCCTTTCAAATCCTGCCCTCGATATGGAGAATTTGGCGTGGCGAGACCATGCCGCAAGCACGGCGGAATCATGGCACCGCATGAAATTGAATTAACTTTATTAAAATCATGAATATGAAGCAAAAAAACCTTGCGAAATGTGACCGTATAACTCAAGATTCGGCGTATTGACCTTGCCCCTGTCCGCCTGAAGGATGTTCCGTGCTCCGCGCGCTCAAAAATCGTCTCCGTGGGTTGGTGGCGCCATCGATTTTCCTGGCGCTGACCTATTACTTCGGCTGGAACGCCGTGCATGGCAAAAGCGGGCTGGAGGCCCAGGCCGCGCAACGCACCCAGCTGCAATCCGCCCAGACCAACGCCGAGGCGACGCATGGCCGTCTGGTGATGTGGCAGACCAAGGTGAAGGATCTTGCCGGCCAGTCCATCCAGCCGGATATGCTGGACGAACAGGCGCGCGAGGTGCTGAACCTGTCCGACCCGAACGATCTGGTGGTCGATTTGCCCGCCGCCAAAAAGGCTGAATGATCGTTTCCTTTTATAAGTGAGTCCTGGCGCCAACACGCCTTCGCCCACTTGGTTTTGTAATTTTATTTCAAGCCGCCATCCCGCCCTCACGGCGCGAAGCCGAAATTAACCACAATTCAGTTAATTTGATTTTTTGCAATTGCGAAAAGGGTTTTTTGAGACCCGCCTCTTGCGCTGTCCGGCAACATTGGCCTAGCTCCTCACAGTCTGAGCATAAACCGGGAGCCAAGAGACATGGCCACAAGCCCTGACAAAACCAGGAAAACCACGAAAAAGCCCGTCGAGGTGATGGGCAAGGACGAATTGCTGAACGCCTATGAGCGGATGCTGCTGATCCGCCGCTTCGAGGAGAAGGCCGGGCAGCTTTATGGCATGGGCCTCATCGCTGGGTTCTGCCATCTTTATATCGGGCAGGAAGCCGTCGTGGTCGGCATGCAGCATTGCCTGAAGGATGGCGACGAGGTCATCACCTCCTACCGCGACCATGGCCACATGCTGGCCTGCGGCATGGACCCCAAAGGTGTCATGGCGGAACTGACCGGGCGCATCGGCGGCTATTCCAAGGGCAAGGGCGGCTCCATGCACATGTTCTCGAAGGAGAAGGGCTTCTTCGGCGGGCACGGTATCGTGGGCGCGCAGGTGAGCTTGGGCACGGGCCTTGGCTTTTCCAACTGGTACCGCGAAAACGACCATGTCTGCCTGACCTATTATGGCGAGGGCGCCTCCAACCAGGGGCAGGTCTATGAAAGCTATAATCTGGCGGCACTGCTGAAGCTGCCCGTCGTTTATGTGATCGAGAATAACCGCTACGCGATGGGCACCTCGGTCGAACGCGCCTCCGCCTCACACGATCTGTCCCATAACGGCCAGCCCTGGGGCATGCCAAGCATGGCGGTGGATGGCATGGATGTACTGGCCGTGAAGGCGGCCGGCGAGCAGGCCGTGGCGCATTGCCGCGCCGGCAAGGGGCCGTTCCTGCTGGAAATGAAGACCTACCGCTATCGCGGGCATTCAATGTCCGATCCGGCGAAGTACCGCACCCGCGAGGAAGTGCAGAAGATGCGCGCCGAGCATGACTGCCTGGATGCCGCCAAGAAGAAGCTGGAGGAGCTGGGTCTCTCCGAGGCCGAGCTGAAGAAGCTGGACGAAGCCGTGAAGGCCAGGGTGCAGGAGGCGGCTGAATTCGCCCAAAGCTCGCCGGAGCCCGACCCCGCTGAACTTTATACCGACGTGCTGGTGGAGGGCTGAGACGCCATGACCGATATTCTGATGCCCGCCCTCTCCCCCACCATGACCGAGGGCAAGCTCGCCAAATGGCTGAAAAAGGTGGGCGACGAGGTGAAGTCCGGCGATGTGCTGGCCGAGATCGAGACCGATAAGGCGACCATGGAAGTGGAAGCCGTGGACGAGGGAACCCTGACCGCCATATTGGTGCCGGAAGGCACCGAGGGCGTGGCGGTGAATGCGGTGATCGCGCAGCTGAACGGCGGCGCGGAGCCCGCCAAGCCCGCCCCCGCGCCGAAAGCCGAGGCCCCTGCCCCGGCCGCTCCCGCGCCCAGGCACCACGCCCCCGCCACGCCGCAGGAGCCGGTGGAAAAGGAATGGGGCCCGACCAAGACCATGACCGTGCGCGAGGCCCTGCGCGAAGCCATGGCGCTGGAAATGCGCGCCGACAAGGATGTGTTCCTGATGGGCGAGGAAGTCGCCCAGTATCAAGGCGCCTATAAGATCTCCCAGGGTCTGCTGGATGAGTTCGGCCCCCGCCGCGTGATCGACACCCCCATTACCGAGCATGGCTTCACCGGCATGGCCGTGGGAGCGGCGATGAACGGGCTGAAGCCGATCCTGGAGTTCATGACCTTCAATTTCGCCATGCAGGCGATCGATCAGATCATCAACTCCGCCGCCAAGACGCTTTATATGTCCGGCGGACAGATGGGCGCGCCCATCGTCTTTCGCGGCCCGAACGGCGCGGCGGCGCGCGTCGCGGCCCAGCACAGCCAGTGCTATGCCTCCTGGTACGCGCATTGCCCGGGCCTGAAGGTCATCGCCCCCTGGTCCGCGGCCGATGCCAAGGGCCTGCTGCGCGCGGCCATCCGCGACCCGAACCCGGTGATCTTCCTCGAAAACGAGATCCTGTACGGCCATAGCTTCGAGGTGCCGGAAGACGAGGATTTCATCCTGCCGATCGGCAAGGCCAAGATTGAACGCCAGGGCACGGATGTGACCATCACCGCTTTCTCCATCATGGTGGACACGGCGCTGAAGGCGGCGGACAAGCTGGCCGAGCAGGGCATCTCCGCCGAAGTCATCAATTTGCGCACCATCCGCCCGCTGGATGTCGAGACCATCGCCGCCTCGGTGAGGAAGACCTCGCGCATCGTCTCGCTGGAAGAGGGCTGGCCGTTCGCGGGTATCGGCTCCGAGATCGTCGCCACCGTGGTCGAGAATTGTTTCGACTGGCTGGACGCCCCGCCGGCACGCGTGGCGGGCGTGGATGTGCCGATGCCTTATGCCGCGAATCTTGAAAAACTGGCGTTGCCCCAACCCGACTGGGTGGTGGACGCCGTGAAGAAACTGTTCTGATCCGGGAGGCGCTCCAACATGGCCATTAATATCCTGATGCCCGCCCTTTCGCCGACCATGACCGAGGGCAAGCTCGCCAAATGGGTGAAGAAGGAAGGCGAGGAAATCAAATCCGGCGATGTGATCGCCGAGATCGAGACCGACAAGGCGACCATGGAAGTGGAAGCCGTGGATGAGGGGTTCCTCGCCAAGATCCTGGTGCCGGAGGGCACTGAGGGGGTTGCGGTGAACAGCGTGATCGGCGTGATCACCGCCGAGAAGGGCGAGACGGTGGAGGGCCCCGCCCCCATGCCCGCGCCCGCCGCGAAGGCGGACGCGCCGAAGGAGGAACCCAAGGCCGCCTCACCGGCTCCGGCCACGACGGCTCCCACCGCGCCGGGCGAGCGGATCTTCGCCTCGCCGCTGGCCAAGCGCATCGCCAAGCAGAGCGGTATCGACCTGTCCACCATCAAGGGCTCCGGCCCGAACGGGCGGATCGTGAAGGCCGACGTGGAGGGCAAGCCCGCCACCGCGCCGAAGGCCGAGGCCGCTCCGGCACCCGCCGCCGCTCCAGCCGCGAAGGCACCGGCACCGGTCATCACCGCGCCGCACAAGAAGATTCCGAACTCCACCATGCGCAAGGTCATCGCCAAGCGCCTGGCGGAGTCCAAGCAGAATGTCCCGCATTTCTACCTCACGGTGGATATCGAGCTGGACAAGCTGCTGACCCTGCGCGGCGAGCTGAACGGCAAGTCCCCCAAGGACGGTCCGGGTGCGTTCAAGCTCTCGGTGAACGACCTCGTCATCAAGGCCTGCGGCGTTGCCCTGGCCCGGCACCCGGCGGTGAATGCCTCCTGGACCGACGAGGCGATCATTCAGTACGACGAGGTCGACATCTCAGTGGCGGTTGCCATTCCGGATGGTCTGATCACTCCGATCGTCAAGGGCGCGGACAAGCTGGGCCTGGCCGGGATTTCCAACGCGATGAAGGATCTGGCCAGCCGTGCAAAGGCCGGCAAGCTGAAGCCTGAGGAATTCCAGGGCGGCGGCTTCTCCATCTCCAATCTCGGCATGTACGGGATCAAGGATTTCTGCGCCATCATCAACCCGCCGCAGGCAGCCATTCTGGCCGTGGGGGCCGGTGAGAAGCGCGCGGTGGTGAAGGGCGATGAGATCAAGATCGCCACGGTGATGAGCGTCACCCTCTCCACCGACCACCGCGTGGTCGATGGCGCGCTGGGCGCTGAATTCCTGCAAACCCTGAAGGCCCTGATCGAAGAGCCGCTGAGCCTGATGCTCTGATCCCTTCGGGCCTGAGGCTTTGGCTCCGCCACGCCCCAGGCCCAAAGTCGCAAAAGTTTTTTGCGCCGCTTTTTTTAAAAAACGGCATAAAAAAGGAACTCCAAAATGGCTGATAAATTCGACGTGATCGTGGTGGGCGGCGGGCCGGGCGGCTATGTCGCCGCCATCCGCGCCGCGCAGCTCAAGCTGAAAGTGGCGCTGGTCGAGGCCAAACATCTGGGCGGCATCTGCCTGAACTGGGGCTGCATCCCCACCAAGGCGCTGCTGCGCTCGGCCGAGGTAAAGCATCTGATCGACCATGCCGATGCGTTCGGCCTCTCGGTTGGCGATGTGAAGGTGGATCTGGCGAAGGTGGTGGCGCGCTCACGCGCTGTTTCCAAGCAGCTTTCCTCGGGCATCGGCCACCTGATGAAGAAGAACAAGGTTACCGTGTATGACGGCTTTGGCAAGCTGGCCGGCAAGGGCAAGCTTTCCGTCACCAAGGACGGCAAACCCGTGGCGGAGCTGGAATCCCCGCATATCATCCTGGCAACCGGGGCGCGGCCGCGCCAGATTCCGGGGCTGGAAGTGGATGGCAAGCAGATCATCTCCTATTTCGAGGCGATGGTGCCGCAAACCTTGCCGAAATCCATGCTGATCATGGGCTCGGGCGCCATCGGCATCGAGTTCGCCAGCTTCTACAACACGCTGGGCGTGGATGTGACGGTGGTGGAGATGGTCGACCGGATCATGCCGGTCGAGGACGCCGAAATCTCCGCCCTGGCGCGCAAGGCCTTCGAGAAGCAAGGCATCAAGATTCTCACCTCCGCCGTGGTGAAGAAGGCCGAGAAGGGAGCGAATGCCGTGAAGGTGACGGTCGAGGCCGGCGGCAAGACGCAGGTTTTCGAGGTCGAGACGGTGATTTCGGCGGTCGGGATTGTCGGCAATGTCGAGAATATCGGGCTGGAAGGCACCAAGGTGGTGGTGGAGCGCACCCACGTTGTTGTGGATGGCCATGGCCAGACCGGCGAGACGGGCGTGTATGCCATCGGCGACCTCGCGGGGCCGCCCTGGCTGGCGCACAAGGCCAGCCATGAGGCGATTGTCTGCGTTGAAAACATCGCGGGCCTCAAACCGCACCCGTTCGAGACCTGGAACATCCCCGGCTGCACCTATGCCCACCCGCAGGTGGCCAGCGTGGGCCTGACCGAGGCCAAGGCCAAGGAACAGGGTCACGAGGTGAAGATCGGCCGTTTCCCCTTCATCGGCAACGGCAAGGCCATTGCCCTGGGCGAGCCTGAAGGTTTGGTGAAGACCGTGTTCGACGCCAAGACCGGCGCGCTGCTGGGCGCGCACATGATCGGCGCGGAGGTGACAGAGATGATCCAGGGCTATGTGATCGCCCGTCAGCTGGAAACCACGGAAGCCGAATTGATGGAAACGGTGTTCCCTCACCCCACCATCTCGGAAGCCATGCATGAATCCGTGCTTGACGCCTTCGGGCGGGTCATCCACTTCTAATCTACCCGGCGCCCCCGCAAGGGGGCGCTTTTTTAGGTAAAAACGGAAATGGCCACACGTATCGAGATCGACCATCGGGTCCGCCACCCGGAAAAGCAACACCGCCCGGACAACCCGATTGCCCGCAAGCCGTCATGGATCCGCGTGAAAGCGCCGACCCACCCCGTATATCACGAGACCAAGGCGTTGATGCGGGACAAAAAACTCACCACCGTGTGCGAGGAGGCGGCTTGCCCGAATATCGGGGAATGCTGGTCCCAGCGCCATGCGACCATGATGATCATGGGCGAGATCTGCACGCGCGCCTGTTCCTTCTGCAATGTCTCCACCGGCCTGCCAGCACCTTTGGACATTGATGAGCCAAAGCGCGTGGCGGAAGCCGTGGCGCAGATGGGGCTGAAGCATGTGGTCATTACCTCCGTCGACCGCGACGACGTGCCCGATGGCGGAGCGGCGCATTTCGCCGCGGTGATCGCGGCGGTGCGCGTGGCGGCACCGGAGACGACCATCGAGATCCTCACGCCGGACTTTTTGCGCAAGCCGGGCTCCGTGGAGACCGTCGCCCGCGCCAAGCCGGACGTATTCAACCATAATTTCGAAACGGTGCCGCGCCTCTACCCCACCATCCGCCCCGGTGCGCGCTATTACCAATCCATCCGTCTGCTGGACCAGGTGAAGCAGATCGACCCGTCGATCTTCACCAAATCAGGGCTGATGGTGGGGCTTGGCGAAAGCAAGCCGGAAATCTCCCAGGTGATGGACGATCTGCGCATCGCGGATGTGGATTTCATCACCATCGGTCAATATCTGCAGCCGACCGTGAAGCACGCGGCGGTGGAAAAATTCTGGACACCGGAAGAGTTCGAGGAACTCGCCGCCATGGCCCGCGCCAAGGGGTTCCTGCAGGTGGCGGCCACGCCCCTTACCCGCTCCTCCTACCATGCGGATGCGGATTTCGAGGGGCTGCGCGCCGCCCGGGCGAAACAATTGGCGGCCTGACGGTCATTCACGGATGACCAAATACGCGCAACAGAAACTCGTCCCCTACAGCGCGCAGCAACTCTACGCGCTGGTGGCCGATGTCGGGAAATATCCAAAATTCCTGCCCTGGTGCGTGGGCGCGCGCGTGCGCAGCCATGTGAATAATCTGATGATCGCGGATCTGACGATCGGCTTCGGCCCGTTCCGGGAAAGCTTCACCAGCCGGGTGACGCTGCTGCCCGGGGACGGGCAAGGCCCATGCGCCATCCGGGTGGAATATGAAAAGGGCCCGTTCAAATACCTGCATAATCGCTGGGATTTCGCGCCCCGGGGCCAAGGCAGCCAGGTCGATTTTTTCGTGGATTTCGAGTTCCGCAACGTCATTCTGCAAAAAGCCATCGGCGCGGTCTTCACCGAGGCGGTGCATCTGATGGTGAATGCGTTTCTCAAGCGCGCGGCCGCGGTTTATGGCGACCCCACGGCGACGCGTGCATCCGGCGCCAGTTCTCTTTCAGCCGCGCAGACGGAATAATCACGGTCCGGGCAGGTAACCCAACCCCTCTCCCTCCGCCAGGAAATGGGCGAACAGGCTGGGATAATGCGCCAATGCCACGGCGTCCGCGGCATCCGGATAGGTGTCGGCATAAAAAAGCGGGTCGAAAGGCCGTACCAGGCGGTGTTCATCCACGCCGACCGTGAGATAATGCCCCAGCGCGGTGGCCCGCAGGGCCCGCACCTCGTTCGCGACATCCGGATTCGCGGCCAGATAGGCCGCACCGTTAAAATCTTTCACCCGCGCCCGGCCCTTGCCGAATCTCGCGGCGCGGGCCGACAGGCCACGCAGCTCCTCCACGCCGATGAAACGCGCCCGCCGGGCCAGCAGATCCTGCATCAGCCAAAACCGCGCCGGCTCTTCCTCCAGATTGAAGGATGTCACTGGCGGCAGCAGCACGTAACGGTAAGCCGGTTCGTCAAGCGGCAGATAGAACTGGCCGGGATGCTGAGCCGGGCTGAACATGCCGCCAACAGGCAGATAAATACGCTCCGCCTCGCCCAGCCAGGCCGCGAGCCAGGCAAAGGTGGAGATACTGAGCGCCACGTTGCGCGAACGGCGCAAAACCTCGAAATCGTGATTTTGATTGACGCTGGACACGAAACGGGCCCTTGGAAAAGCCGCCCGCAATGAAAGGCTGTAAGGGTCGTCGCCAAGCTGACCGAAGAAGACGAGGTCGAGCCCGCTATCTTGCTGCAATCTGGCATAATAGGCGGGGGGAAGCGGAAAATAGTCAGGGTGCCGGGCCTGTAGAATCTCCGCGCCGCGTATGCTGCAAACCAGCTCATGCGGCCCGAAACCTCGCACCGTCTCCGCCCCCGACGAAGCTGGGAACAAGGCCCGGCACGCGCCGCGAGGCGGGTAATGGTCAAGATGAAACGTATAGCCGTCAATGCAGATCGCATTCGCCTCGCCACGGATGAGACAATCCGCCAGCCCCTCGATATCCAGATGATAACGCGAGCCGGTCGCGGCGCTCTCCCAGGCGCGCGGACGCGGAGCGGGCTCATGCCGGCCCCACATTTCCAGAAACAGATTGCGAATGTCAGCGCCGGGCACCCGCGCGGCGATGCCGGCGGCGGTGAGATATTGCAGCGCCCGGTTACCGATATTGCCCATCGGGTTAATCCAGATCTGCTTGCCGCTGGCGGAATCCGGGGCACGACACGCCAGCAAGGGGCCAAACTCGGTAACGAGCCGCAGCGCCTCCCCATCCATGGCGGCGGGAAACGGCAGATTGGCCGCGAGGTCAACGGAGCGATCCCCGAATTTAAGCTGAAATTCCGCCAGGCCGGCGGGAACCGGGGATTGTCCTTCCAACGACCAGCGGCGCGCCAGGATCTCTCGCAGCAAAAGCAGATCCCGCGCCTGGACGGGCAAAAACTGCTCCCATTCACGAGCCTCCAAGGTATTCAGCCGTAATTCGCCATCCGGCTGAGCCGTGACGAAACCCCGCCCGGCGGCCAGCGTGAGGCAACCCGGCCGCATGCCCGCCACGGCCTTGAAGGCGGGCCCGCCGGGCAATGCGTCTCGCGGCTGACAATGCGCATGCGAGAGGACGAAATCCTCACCCTCCGGCTCCAGCCCCAGGAGCGAATGCCGATCCCGCAAGCTCTCCAGCCCGCGATGCAGCAGCCTGCCATCTTGTGTGTCCTGGCACAGAAACGTGCCGAACCAGGACATAAGCGCGATCCGGGGCGGCGGCGATAAGCGGGAGAGGCTGGACGTCATGCCCCCCAGCCGTAGCGCGGGCGCAACAGAACGTCCATGCTTGGCCCTATGAGGCCTTTTTTCTGGTTTTTGCTGGTTTTGCCTGCAACAGAGGGGCCAGGAACCTGCCGGTATAGCTGCCTTCGCTGGCCGCGATCTGCTCGGGTGTGCCGGTGGCGATGATCCGCCCGCCCCCTGCCCCGCCTTCCGGACCGATGTCGATGATATGATCGGCGGTTTTGATGACTTCGAGATTATGCTCGATCACGATGATGCTGTTGCCCGCATCCACCAGCGCGTGCAGCACCTCCAGCAGCTTGCGGATATCCTCGAAATGCAGGCCGGTGGTCGGCTCGTCCAGAATATAGAGCGTGCGGCCGGTGGCGCGGCGCGCCAGCTCCTTGGCCAGCTTGATGCGCTGCGCCTCACCGCCGGAGAGCGTGGTGGCCTGCTGACCGAGCTTGATATAGCCCAGCCCGACGCGGGCCAGGATACTGAGCCGGTCATGGATCTTCGGCACGGCGGAGAAGAAGGCCAGCGCCTCGTCCACCGACATATCCAGCACATCGGCGATGGATTTGCCGCGAAATTTCACCTCCAGCGTCTCACGGTTGTAGCGCTTGCCCTTGCAGGTATCGCAGGTGACAAACACGTCCGGCAGGAAATGCATCTCGATCTTCAGCACGCCGTCGCCCTGGCAGGCCTCACAACGCCCGCCCTTGACGTTGAAGGAGAAGCGGCCCGGCTTGTAGCCGCGCGCGCGGCTCTCGGGCATTTCGGCGAACCAGTCGCGAATGGGGGCGAACAGATCCGTGTAGGTGGCGGGGTTGGAGCGCGGGGTCCGGCCGATGGGAGACTGGTCGATATCGATGATCTTATCGAGCTGGTCCATGCCCTCGATTTTCTCGAAGGGAGACGGCACCGCGCCCGACCCCATCAACCGGCGCGAGAGGGCCTTGTAGAGCGTGTCGATCACCAGCGTGGATTTACCGCCACCGGAAACACCGGTGACGCAGGTGAACAAGCCAAGAGGAAAGTCCGCCGTGACATTCTTGAGATTATTGCCCTTGGCGCCGACGAGCTTGATGCAGCGGTTCTTCCGCGCCGGGCGGCGGGCGGGCACGGGGATGGCGCGCCGGCCCGACAGATACGCCCCGGTGACGGAGTTGGGGTTGGCCGCGACCTGCCGGGGGCTGCCCTGGGCGATGACATGCCCGCCATTCACCCCAGCGCCGGGCCCCATATCCACCAGATGATCGGCGGCGCGGATCGCATCCTCGTCATGCTCGACCACCAGCACGGTGTTGCCGAGGCGCTTGAGCCGCTCCAGCGTGCCCAGAAGGCGCTCATTGTCGCGCTGGTGCAGTCCGATGGAAGGCTCGTCCAGCACATAGAGCACACCGGTGAGGCCGGAGCCGATTTGGCTGGCCAGACGAATGCGCTGGCTCTCTCCGCCCGACAGCGTGGCCGAGCCGCGCGCCAAGGTAAGATAATTCAACCCCACATCGAGCAGGAATTGCAGCCGCTCCTCGATTTCCTTCAGGATCCGCCGGGCGATTTCCAAACGCTGCTTGGTCAGCGTGGCCGCGACCTCGCCAAACCAGTCCCGCGCCTCGTCGATGGATAATTCCGCCACCTCGGCCAGGTTTTTCTCCGCCACCTTCACCGCCAGGGCTTCCGGCTTCAGGCGCGCGCCGTGGCAGGCGGCGCAAGGACGCTCGGCATGATAGCGGGACAGTTCCTCGCGCACCCAGGCGGAGTCCGTTTCCTTATAGCGGCGTTCAAGATTTTTAATGACACCCTCGAAGGGCTTGACGACATTGTAGGCGCGCGCGCTGTCCTTGTAGGTGAATTTGATGTCTTCCTTGCCCGAGCCATGGAGAAAAACATCCCGGACTTCCTCGGGCACATCCTCCCAGGCGGTGGCGAGCTTCACGCCATAATGTTTGGCGATGGCGGCGATGGTCTGGTCGTAATAAGGCGATTGCGCGTTGGCCCAGGGGGCGATGGCGCTGTCGTCCAGCGCGCGCCGCTCATCCGGAACGACGAGATGCGGGTCGAAATAGATCTCATGCCCCAGCCCGTCGCAGACCGGGCAGGCCCCGTGCGGGGAGTTGAAGGAAAAGAGACGCGGCTCGATCTCTTCGATGGTGAAACCGGAAACCGGGCAGGCGAAACGCGAGGAGAAGACCGTGCGTTCCTGCGTGTCGTGATTTTCGGCATAGACGATACCATCCGCCAGCCCCAGGGCGGTCTCGAAGCTGTCGGCCAGGCGCTGTTCCAGACCCGGCTTCACCACCAGACGGTCCACCACCACCTCGATGTCGTGCTTGAGCTTCTTGTTCAGAGCCGGGGCCTGGTCGATCTCGTAAATCTTTCCGTCGATCTTCGCGCGGGTGAACCCCTTGCGCTGGAACTCCGCCAGCTCCTTCTTGTATTCGCCCTTGCGGCCGCGAATCACCGGCGCGAGCAGCAGGAGGCGCATGCCTTCTTGCATCGCCATCACCCGGTCCACCATCTGGCTGACCGTTTGCGCCTCGATCGGCAAACCGGTGGCGGGCGAATAGGGCACCCCCGCGCGCGCCCAGAGCAGGCGCATATAGTCATGGATTTCCGTGACCGTGCCGACCGTGGAGCGGGGATTCTTGGAGGTGGTTTTCTGCTCGATGGAGATGGCGGGGGACAATCCCTCGATACTGTCCACATCCGGCTTGCCCATCAATTCCAGGAACTGGCGGGCATAGGCGGATAGACTTTCCACATAGCGGCGCTGGCCCTCGGCATAGATGGTGTCGAACGCCAGGGAGGATTTACCGGAGCCGGAGAGACCGGTGATGACGGTCAATTTCTCACGGGGGATCTGAATATCGATATTCTTGAGGTTATGCTCACGCGCGCCACGCACGGTGATGAACCCCGCGCCCTTCTGCTCAGCCGCCATATCTGCCCCAAATGTTCGTGTAATGTTCTTGAAGAATAGGAGGTGTTGGCCTACAAAGCAATTCCATGCTCCAGGATGACCTGGGTTGAAGCGCGCGCTGGCCAGAAACAGCCCGATGCGCTATTCTGGAAAACATTTTCGAGTTGTGGAGGTCCGTGTGGCTGGCAGTGTGAACAAGGTGATTATCGTGGGCAATCTGGGGCGCGACCCGGAGGTCCGCAACACCCAATCCGGCATGAAAATCGTGAATCTGGCGGTGGCGACCTCTGAAAGCTGGAACGACAAGATGAGCGGGGAGCGCAAGGAGCTGACCGAGTGGCACCGCGTCGTCATCATGAACGACCGGCTGGGCGACGTGGCGGAGAAATATCTGCGCAAGGGCTCCAAGGTTTATCTGGAAGGCAAGTTGCAGACCCGCAAATGGACCGACCAATCGGGCCAGGACCGCTATACGACCGAGATCATGATCGGCCGCTTCAATGGCGAACTGGTCCTGCTGGACCGTCCCGGCGGCGGTGCCGGCATGGGCGCTGGCATGGGAGAGGATTATGCGCCGCGCGCCGCCACCCCCGCGGCAAAGACCCCGGCCCGGGCCGTGGGTGGCTGGGACACACGCCCCAGCACCGATCTGGACGATGAGATCCCGTTCTGACCCACGCCGCGCTGAGTTCAAGCCAGACTTGAAATAATCAAAATCCTTGCCCGAACGGGAGTACTTTCATGAAAGTGCTCCCGTTATTTCCGGTCTTTTTCAAAAAAGGGCCAAATCCAAAAATTTTCGAGCGTTTTTCAAGGGGCTCTCTGGAGCCGTCCCTCACTCTTTTCAGGCATCCTCACGCTCCCGCCGGGCCTTGAGCAATGCCAGGAGAAGCGCATCGCGCTCCGCCGCCAATGACTGGACAGTCCGGCCCGCCACTTCCGCGCGCAGCCCCTCGATCATGCGTTGCTGGACATCCGGCGTGAACGCCAACGGTGCCAGCGGCGTCCACCATGTTTCCAACGGCTTGGCGAACTGAGCGTAGAAATGCTCAATCCCTCCCTCCCCGCCGCCAAGATGGTTGAGCATCACCGGCCCCATGACCCCCCAGCGCAGCCCAGGCCCCCAGGAGCAGGCGGCATCCGCGTCGGCCACGCTCACCACCCCTTCATTCACCAGCGAGATGATCTCGCGCACCAGCACGCCTTGCAGCCTGTTGGCCACATGGCCGGGCACCTCCTTGTTCAGCCTGATCGTCCGCTTGCCCAGGCCGGTATAGAATTCATCCGCGCGGCACACGCTCTGCGGCGCGGTTTTTTGCCCGGCGACAAGCTCCACCAGCGGAATCAAATGCGGCGGGTTGAAGGGATGGCCAACCAGACAGCGCTCTGGATGACGGGCGCAGCCTTTCTGGATGTCCGTCATGGTGAGACCGGATGAGCTGGTGGCGATGATCACCTCCGGCGGCAGTATTTCATCGAGCTGACGGTAGAGATCCTGCTTGAAGGGCAGACGCTCCGGCCCGTTCTCCTGGGCGAAATCGGCCCCCGAGATACCGGAAAGCGCCGCCGTGAAACTCAGACGCTCAGGCGTGCCGCCTGGCGCCACGGCGCCCAGCGCCACCAATGCGGGCCAAGCCGTGGCGATATAATCGCGCAACCGCGCCTCGGCGCCCGGCGCGGGATCCGTGGCGATGACATCGAGCCCCCTGGCCAGAAACAGAGCGCTCCAGCTCGCGCCGATGACGCCTGTGCCGATGACCGCGACTTTTTGGATTTCCCCGCTCATTTTCACCCTCCGTGACAATCACGCCGGATGTTACGTCCCGCCGGAGCGCCCCCCAATCCGGTCACCCCATGGCAGCCATGTGCCGGAGATTCAGCCGCCCCCGGCGGCACCTGCCGTGCCTGCCTTCGCCAGGGCGTCGAATTCCGCCTCCGTCAGATGAATGGAGGCCGCCGCGGTATTTTCCTCCAGATGCCTGACCTTGCCGGTACCCGGAATCGGCAGCATCACCGCGCTGCGGCGCAATAGCCACGCCAGCGCGATCTGCCCCGCGCTCGCCTTGTGCGCGCTGGCGATTCCATCCAGCAACGTGCCCGGACCGGCCAGCTTGCCAGCCGCCAGGGGGTACCAGGGGATGAAGCCGATACCGCATTGCTCGCAATAATTCAGCACATCCTCGCTGGCGCGATCGGACAGGTTATAACGGTTCTGCACGGTGGCCACGGGAAAAATTTTCCGCGCCGCCTCGATCTGCGCCACCGAAACCTCGCTCAAACCCGCGTGACGGATCACGCCTTCATCCAACAAGGCCCGCACGGCGGCGAATTGCTCACCGGAGGGAATGGCCGGGTCGATCCTGTGCAATTGCCAGAGATCGATGGCTTCGACCCCCAGCGTCTCCCGGCTGCGGCGGGCCTGGCCGATCAGATAAGCCGGATCGCCCTTTGGCGCCCATTGGTTGGGGCCGGAACGGGTCAGCCCGCCCTTGGTGGCGATACGCAGCGTGCCGTAGGGATGCAACGCTTCACGAATGAGCTGCTCGGAGACATCCGGCCCGTAGGAATCCGCCGTGTCGATGAGATCAATTCCCAGCTCGGGCACACGGCGCAATGTGCGCAGCGCCTCCGCCTGATCCGACGGCTGGCCCCAGATGCCTGGGCCCGTGATGCGCATGGCCCCGAAGCCAAGCCGCGCCACCTCCTGATCGCCGCCGATTTTGAATGTTCCCGCCCGCGCCGCATCGATCTGGCTCATCTCTCTCTCCTGGCCGTGCCCGCTTCACACTGCCCGCTTCACACCGTCCCCTCCACATGGGCATGACCGGGCTGGAAACAATGTCTTGCACTTTGGCGCGGGGTGCCGCCGTGCTAGGGGATGGCGCCATGACACGCTGGCTCATCGCCCTCGCCTGGCTTTGCGCCGCCCCCGCCGCTTGGGCGGACGAGGCGCGACAATGCACGGCCCAGGGTGGCACCTACCTCACCGGAACCATCGCGCATGGGCCTTTTTATGTGCGGGCCAGGCAATATAAGCATGGCGTGGCGCTCTCCCACACCAAGATCCTACTCCGGGGGGAGGATGGGCAGACATATGACATCCGCGCCGACAATGTCTTCGCCGCCGGTTACGACGCGGCTCCTGGAGATGTGCCGGCACCGCTCTCGAACCTGCGCCCTGGCGACAGGCTTTCGCTTTGCGGCAAGCTCTACCGGGCCAACTCCGGACGAATGGGCATGGATTGGGTCCATACGAATTGCGGTGCACCCCCCCGCCATGGCGCGCCCGACGGCTGGTTGAAGGAAATCGGCCCGGATGCGAAGCCGGGCCGAAATCTGGAGGGGTCGGAAGAATATTGCGGCCTCTGGTGAGGCCTCAGGGGACGGGCAACACGCCGGGCACGCCATAATTGCGCGCGGCATAGATGAGCGTCTGGCCCTGCCGGCCGAAATGCAGTTGCCTCACCGCGCCGTAAAACACATGATGCGTGCCGATACGCTGATCCAGCAGCATATCGCATTCAAACGCCGCCAGGGGGTCCGCCAGGCGCGGCGCGCCATTCGCGCAAACCGCCCAGTCCGCGCAGGAGAATTTATCCTCCGCCTTCACCCGCCCGGCGAAATGATCGGAGATATGCGCCTGGTCCGCCCGCAGCACATTCACGCAGAACACGCCATTCTCCGCGATGGCCCGCGCCGCCGTGGAAAGATGATGCACGCAAACCAGCAGCGTGGGGTGCGGCCCGTCCGCCGAGACGGAAGACATGGCCGAGACCGTGACCCCCAGGCGCCCGGCCGGGCCATCGGTGGTGATGACATTCACCGTGCAGGCGACATGGCCCATCCCGGCGAGAAACGCCGCGCGTAGATCGTTGCTCATGAATATTTGATCCAGGTGGTTTTCAACGCGGAGAATTTCTCCAACGCGTGCAGTGAGAGATCCCGCCCGAAGCCAGACTGGCGGACCCCGCCGAATGGCGTTTGCGGGCTCAACGCATCCACCGTGTTGACGGAGACCGTGCCCACGCGCAGCGCCGCCGCCACGCGCAAGGCCCGGCTGACATCCTGTGTCCAGACCGAAGCGGCCAGACCGTAGACGCTGTCATTGGCGAGACGGACGGCCTCCTCCTCCGTCTCGAAAGGCACCACGGCGAGCACGGGGCCGAAGACCTCGTCGCGCAGCAGCGCGGCATCGGCCTTCATGCCGGTGAAGATCGTAGGCTGCATGAAGGCACCCGGCAGATCCGCCGCCTGACCGCCACAGACAAGGGACGCGCTGGCTTTCGCGGTCTCCACATGACCCAGTACCTGGGTGAGATGAGCCGTATCGACCAGCGCGCCCATGCGGCTTACGGGATTCAGCGGATCGCCGGGCTGGTAACCCGCCGCCTGTTCCACCAGCCTGGCCGTGAAAGCCTCCGCCACGCTCTTTTCCACCAGCAAACGGGAGTTGGCCGAACAGATCTGCCCGGCATTGAAGAAGATGGCCATGGCCGCCAGCTCCGCCGCCTTGTCCAGATCCGCGTCAGCGAAGATCAGGTTGGGGCTCTTGCCGCCCAGCTCCAGCCAGACCTGCTTGAGATTGCTCTGCCCCGAATACCCCATCAACGCGCGGCCGGTGCGGGTGGAACCCGTGAAGGCCAGGCAGTCCACATCATCATGCAGCGCCAGCGCCTTGCCCGCCTGATGCCCGAAGCCGGTGACGATGTTCAGCACACCGTCCGGCAATCCCGCCTCGCGCGCCAGTTCCGCCAGGATCAACGCGGTGAAGGGAGAACGCTCGGATGGTTTCAGCACCACGCTGTTGCCAGCCGCCAGGGCTGGCGCGCATTTCCACGCCGCCATGTCGAACGGGAAGTTCCAGGGCACGATGGCGCCGACAACCCCCAGCGGCTCGCGCGTGACGATGGCGAGATTGCCCGTGTCGGTGGGTGCGACCTCGCCATTCACCTTGTCGATCGCCTCGGCGTAAAACCGCCAAACGGCGGCGGCGCCGGGAATGTCGATGGCGGCGGCCTCCTCCACCGGCTTGCCCATATCCAGGCTCTCAGCCAGGGCCAGCCGGTCGGTGTTCGCCTCGATCAGCGCCGTGAGGCGCAACAGAATGTCCCGCCGCTCGGCCAGGCTCTTGCCGCGCCAGCGTCGATCCTCATAGGCCGCCCGGGCAGCCCGCACAGCGGCATCGATATCCGACTGACCAGCTTGCGCCACCTCCCCCAGCACCGCGTTGGTGGCGGGATTGCGCTTGGTGAAGCGCGCGCCATCCGACGCGGCGCGCGATTTACCGTCAATGAACAGATCGACCGGCAATCTGGCCGTCTCGGCCAAGCTTTGCCATTCCTGATAGGTCTTGCGTGACATTGTTTCCATGCTTCTTTTGAGGATGGGGCAAGGTGCCGCCTTGCCCCATCCGATGGGTTATTCCGCCGCGGCCAGCCTGTTGGCGCCGTGACGCTTGGCGATGACATAATAGATCGGGCTGATCACGCAGAGGCCCACGATCCAGGAAAGATCCACCCCGTCCAGCGCCTTGGCGATGGGACCGGTGTAAAGCTCGGTGGAGACGAAGGGCAACTGGATGAGAATGCCCAGAATGTAGCAGAAGATGGCGGCTTTGTTGAAACGCCCATACACGCCGCCCTCGGCGGTGAAGAAGGCATTCACGTCGTAATCGCCATGCCGGACGAGGTAGAAATCAACCAGGTTGATCGCCGTCCAGGGCACCAGCACATAAAGCAGCAGCAGGATGAAGTTGGTGTAGTTGGCGAGGAAGTTGCCCGCCGCGAACAAGGCGATGGCCAAGCCCACCAGCGTGATGATGATGGCGGTGACGGCGCGCGCCCTGGCACCTGCTTTCCAGGAGGGAATGAAGGTATGGATCAACGTGATGGTGGAGAGCACGCCGCAATATAAATTCATCGCGTTGGTGCCGGCGATGCCGACGGAGAAGATGATGACGATGGGGATGGCGGCCATGCCGGTGAAGGCGGTGAGACCGGCGACCGGATCGCCATTGGCGGCGACGAGGCCGAGCATGGCGCCCAGGACCATCGGGAAGATGGAACCCAGCGAACAGCCCCAATAGGACGCCCAGAAGGCATGCTTGGCGCCGGTGTCATGTGGCATGTAACGGCTATAGTCGGACACGTAGGGCGCATAGGCGATCTGCCACAGCGCGCCGACGGAGACCATGCTGAAAAAGCCCGCGGTGCTGAAGCTGTTCATCGACATGAAATTGCCCGGCAAACCATGCACCAGCACGATCCAGCCGAAGGCGACGACAAGCGCGGCACCCGATGCCCAGGTGAGGAAACGCGCATAGGCGTGAATGAGGTCGTGGCCGAAAATGGTGGCGATGACACTGACGGCCGCGATGAAGACAATCAACTCGTGCTCGCTAATGCTCCCCGCGATGGTGTGCAGGGACTGCCCGCCCAGCACGATGTTGGAAGCCAGAAAGCCGACATACATGATGATGACGATGGCCACCACCAGCACCGCGCCGATTGTGCCAAACTGGCCGCGTGTCTGCACCATTTGCGGCACGCCAAGCTGCGGCCCCTGCGCCGAATGCAACGCCATGAAGATGGCGCCCACCATGTTGCCGACGATGATGGACAGGCAGGCACTCATGAAATCGAGCTTGAACACCGCCGTTGCGAGAGAGCCGGTGATGATGGTCAGCATCATGATGTTGGAGCCGAACCAGATGGTGAACAGGTCACGCCATGTGCCGTGACGCTGATCCAAGGGTATTTGGTAAATCGTATGCTGCTCGACTTTGCCTGGGGATTCCGTGGCCATTGCCGTATCCTTAACGCTGGGGGTTGCGCGCCATGATGGCGCCGAGATCGAAGGGGAGAAGCTCCGCCACTTCCCGGCGGAAGGGCAGCGCATCCGGGTCTGGGGGGGTGTCGAATTCTTCGGCATAACGCCTGCCGCTCCAGACGGCGGCGGCGATGGTGCCGGGCGCTAACGCATCGCCGATGACGCTAACACTCTTGATGCCGGCATCCGCCCATTCCGCCTCGCGGGCGCGAAGCGCGCGCGCCAGGCCAAGACGCGGCAGACGGGCCGTGACCAAAACCACCGCACCAACCTCGATCTTTTCCTCCCGGCCGGTAAAAGTGCAGCCCAGCGCAACCTGACCGGATTGAGCCCTGAGCAGGATCCTGTTGGCCTGAATGCCGATATTGGCCTCCAGCAGCCGTGCCTGGATCTTATGCTGCTCCATGGTGTTGAAGGTCCAGGACGACGCACCGGACGCCGGCGTGACCAGCGTGACCTCGTGGCCTTCCTTGGCCAGCAATTCGGCCAGCACACCGCCCATATAGTAATGATCGTCATCGTAGATCAGAACCTGTTTCGCTTGCGGCCTGTCTCCCGCCATCAGATCGTCCGGCGTGAAAACTTCCACCCCCTCCAGCGGCGCGGCATTCAACATGTTCCGCGCCACCGTGTCGCGCCGCCACGTGCTGCCGGTGGCCAGCACGATATGCTCGAACCCGAAGGCCAGCAGATCCTCGGCGGACAGATCGCTTTCAAAAAAGGTTTCGACATTGGTCATCGGCGTCAGCTGGCCGATGCGGTAATCCGCCACCCGCCCCCAGGCGGAGAGGCCCGGCAGGCGCCGCTCATGGAGCAAACGCCCACCCAGCTCACGCCCGCGCTCGGCAAGCGCCACCTCGTAACCGCGCCGGCCCAGCATCATCGCCGCTTCCAACCCGGCGGGCCCACCGCCAACCACCAGCACGCGGGCATCGCTCTCCTTGGAGCGAATATATTCGGGGTGCCAGCCACGGCGCCATTCCTCACCCATCGCGGGGTTTTGCGTGCAACGCACGATGGAAGAGGTGTGATCGCCCGAAACGCAGATGTTGCAGCCGATGCATTCGCGAATTTCATCGACACGGCCTGTGCGGATCTTTTCCGGAATGAACGGATCCGCGATGGAGGGCCGCGCCGCGCCGATGCAGTCCAGCACACCCTGCTTGACCATCCGCGCCATCGTGTCAGGCGAGGTGAAGCGCCCCACGCCCACGACAGGTTTGCTGGTGAGCTGCTTCACACCCAGCACGTAGGGCTCCTGGTAGCCTTCCTCGGCGAAACGCGAGGTCTGGCTGTCATTGTCCCAGGAAGAGAGCGTCAGATCCCAGAGATCTGGCACCTCGGCCAGATGAGCGATCACATCCCGCGCCTCGGCGGCATGAAACCCCTCCTCACCGATCATCTCATCCATCGAAATCCGGCAGGCGACACCAAGCGAATCACCCACCGCATCCTTTACCTCCTCGATCAGCTCCTTCAGCAGCCGGGCCCGGTTTTCCAGGCTGCCGCCATATTCATCGGTACGCTGATTGAAGCGACGGGACAGAAAAAACATCGGCCCGCCAAACAGCTTTCCCGCATAGACATAGACGATGTCATATCCCGCGCGCTTGGCGCGCAGCGCCGCGTCGCGATGCCATCTGCGCAGATCGCGGATGTCCTGCTTGTCCATCGCGCGGGCTTGCACGGGATCGTTGAACACGGAGAAAACCGGCAAATCCGATGGCCCCATCGGGATCTCTCGGGAATAGAGGTTGGGCGCGTTCATGCCGTTATGGCAAAGCTGCAACCCGGCCAGAGAATCATATCGATGGATTGACTCCGCGACGCGCGCCAGCATCGGCACGTCCTGCTCGCTCCACACCCGCAACTCGATAAAGGGGCAAATTTCCGCGCTGGGATGAATCTCGGCCTGCTCGGAACAGACAACCCCCCACCCGCCTTGCGCCTTGACCGCGCGCATGGTGGCCAGGGCGGAAGGGTCGCGGTAGCCCATGCCGTTGCAATGCGGAACCTGAAAGAACCTGTTTTTCGCTACAACAGGTCCGATTTTGACCTGGTCAAACAGAATATCGTAGCGCGGATCCCGTGCCAATTCGAAACACTCCAATATTATCCATTAACTACAGTTTACACTAATCTATCGATGATTTGCGTCGAATTTACCGAAGCAAGAACCACCCTTTCTCTGTGCACAAGGATATTTTTTAAGCAGACAGCGCCAGTTCGCGCCTGCAATAAGAGCAAATCAGGACTTTCCCGGGAGAGCGCGCCGCGCTAGGAACACGACAAATGCCAAATACAGCCGATCTGCTCTCGACACTTCTCGCTTTTCCCACCATCAGCGCCAATGCCAACGAGGCGCTGATACGCTGGTGCGCCGCGCGCATCGGCGATGCGGGGGGGCGGATTCACATCATGGCGGGCGCCGCGCCAGGAAAATTCAACCTCCTGGCGAGCTTTGGGCCGGACACAGGATCCGGGATCGTGCTCTCCGGCCATAGCGATGTCGTGCCCGTAGCGGGCCAGGCCTGGAGTACGGATCCCTTCATTCTAACCGACCGGAACGGCAAGCTTTATGGGCGTGGCAGCAGCGATATGAAAGGGTTCCTGGCCGCGTGCCTGAGCGCCGCCACACGGGCGGATAAAGGCAAGCTCCTGCGTCCACTGCATCTTGCCTTCTCCTATGACGAGGAGATTGGCTGTGTCGGCGTGCGCGATCTTCTGGACAGGCTCGCCGAGGAAAAATTCCAAGCCGAGGGCTGCGTGATCGGCGAGCCGACGGAGCAGAAGGTCGCGCGCGGCCATAAAGGCAAACTGGCTGGCTGCATCTGCTGCTTTGGCCTGCCGGCTCATTCCGCCAACCCTGCCCTGGGGTGCAACGCCATCTCCCTGGCGGCCGACATGGTACGCGAGGCCGAAACCATGCAAGCCCACCTGGCCATGAGCGGCCCACGCGACGATGCTTACCCATATCCATCCACCAGCGTGCATGTCGGCACCATCAAGGGCGGCAGCGCCTTGAATATCGTGCCTGAATATTGCGAAATGCAGTTTGAGATCCGCAACGTCGCCGGAGACGAGCCCCGCGAACTGGTGGAAACATTGCGTGAACAGGCGGCGCATATAACCGCGCGCCGCGGCAAGGGACGGGTAGAAATCGGCATTACAAACGAATATCCAGGCCTGGACACGAAGGAAGAGGATCTGTTCGCCCGCAAGATCCTCGCCGCCGCGGGCACGCAAAGCTGCAAAATCGGTTTTGGCACGGAGGGTGGACTGTTCAGCCAGCGGCTGCAAATGCCGGTTGTGATCTGCGGCCCCGGCAGCATCGACCGCGCGCACAAGCCGGATGAATATGTAACCCAGGACGAGCTGGATGCCTGCGATATGTTTCTCGACCGTGTGATCGCCGGATTGTCATCTTAGGGGTGATTTTAAAAACCCCTTGAACATTCCTAAAAGAAGAGTTTTTAAGACGATCCCCGTGAGTTTACCGTTTAGACGGGCGGCGTGGGGTCGAATGTTCCCAAATCGTTCTAACGTGTGCCAGGCATAGGCTTGTTCAACAGCAACTCTCGGCAAAGTTCGATAAAGGCTTCCGCCGTCGGGGTGCGACGCAGACCCTTCAATGTGGCGATCCCGTAAATCAACGGCCTATGCCGGCCTTCCAGCTCCAGATAAACCAGCTTGCGTCCGTCCAATGTCGAAAGATTTTTCGGCCGGGCATTGGCCAGCCCATATCCTTCGCCACGCGCCACCAGGCTGCGAATCACATCTATGTAAGGATAACGCCCGACAATATGCGGCGCCATGCCAACCTCCCGGAACAGGGACAGAAAATAATCCCGGCTCATCGGCAGGTCGAGCAGCAGGAAATCATCGCCTTCGAATTCCTTCAAGCCGACGGTGCGACGCCGGGCAAAACGGTGCGACGCGCCGACAAAGGCATAAGGCGACAACGGCGCCATCGGCGTGAATTCAAAATCCGGCGGGATATTCATGTCGTAGGTCAGCAGCAAGGCGATGCGGCCATGGCGCAAGGTCTCGAACAATTCCGCCTGATTACCAGCCAAGGCATTCACGCGCGCGGCCTCGTAGCGTTTGCGAAAAACGGATAAAAGCTCCGGAATGGCCAACGGAAACAAGGTCGACAGACAGCCTATTTCCAACGGTCCGCCGACCTTGGCGGAGATCATGGAGGCGGCACTTTGCACCTCTTCCGCTTGCAATAGCAGGGCCTTCGCCTCGCGCAAAAACCGCTGCCCCTCGGCGGTGAGCGAAAGCCCCTGCGCGTGATGCCGGATGAAAAGCTGGATGCCAAATTCCTCCTCCAATGCCGTGATGGCGGACGAGATGGAGGGTTGGGAAATATTCACCGTCTCGGAGGCCAGGGTGATGCTGCCCGCCTCCGCCGTGGCCACGAAATAGCTTATTTGTTTCAGCGTAAACCGCATCGCGCTCCGCCTGTTGGAAATTTCGAATTAAAGTATCAAAAGATTATGTTTTACAAAAGCAGGAAGGGCACGGAAACCAGAATGCCAACATCAAGGATCCTCGCATGACTTTTTCCCTCGTGGCGCGTTGCCCGCGCCGCTCGCAATTCGCCGTGGCTGTCGCCTCCTCCTCACCCGCCGTGGCCGCGCGCTGCGCCTTCGCGCGGGCGGGGGTTGGCGCCGTTACCACCCAGAACGTGACGGACCCACGCCTGGGGCCGAAACTTCTGGAAGCGCTGGCCTCGGGCCTTAAGGCCGAAACCGCGATGACAACCATATCGCAAGCCGCGAGCCACCCTGACTATCGCCAGCTCACGGCGATCGACGCGCATGGCCGCACCGCTTTTTTCTCCGGCGCCAGGACGCTCGGCATCAACGCCGCCGCGATGGGTGACAACGGTGTCTCGGCGGGAAACCTGCTCGCCAATCCCGGGGTGCCTCAGGCTGTCATCGATGCCTTCGTCAACTCCGACCCGGCCGCCGAGCTGGGGGCTCGCGTTATCGCCGCCATGCAGGCCGGGCTGGCGGCGGGTGGCGAGGCCGGGCCGATCAAATCCGCCGGCATGCTGGTGGTGGACAAGGAAGCCTGGCCCATCGCCGATCTACGGGTGGATTGGCATGACGAACCCTTGGCCGAACTCGCCCGGCTTTGGGATGTGTGGCATCCGCAAATGTACGATTACGTCACACGCGCCTTGAACCCCACCGAGGCACCATCCTACGGTGTGCCGGGGGACGAGTAAAAAAAGCCATGGGGGCTTTTTGTAAAAAGCCCCCATGGCCGAAAAACTTTTGAAACCTCAAGACAGGTAAGTCTGGTCCAGCGTGCCGCGCATCTGCGTGAAATGCGCCTCGGCAAAGTCCGGATCGTTCTCCCAGGCCTTCGCCGTTTTCTCCGCGACCTCGTCGTTCAACACACTTAAGGGCTGGCCCGTGCCGTAGGCCAGCATCAACGTGCGGGCCGCACGCTCGAAATGATAGAAGGCATCGAAAGCTTCCGCCGCGCTTTCGCCAATGCTGAGCAGCCCGTGATTGCCCATCATCAGGATCTTCCTGCCGCTCAGAATCCTGGCCAGCCTCTCGCCTTCCTGGCTCGTATCGGCCATGCCGGAATAAGCATCGTCGATGGCGACCCGGTTGAAGAAACGCGCCGTGGTCTGATCCACCGGGTAGAGCGTGGGATCTTTCAAGCAGGACAGCGCGGTGGCATAGGCGGGATGCAAATGCACCACGCAACGCGCCTGTGGCACCAGCCGGTGGATGGCCCCGTGAATCGCCCAGGCGGTGACGTCCACATCGTCTGGCAATTCATTGGCGCCACCATCCACGAACGCCAGTTCGGAGGCTTTCAGCGTGGCGAAATCCCGCCAGCGGCGATTGATGAGGAATTGCGCGCCATCCTCGGAAACCGCCAGGGAGATATGGTTGGCGGTGGCTTCCTGCCAATCGAACCGGGCGGCCAGGCGGCAGAGCGCCGCCAACTCGCCGCGCAGCCGCGCCTGGCCCCCATTCTGGAGGGGCGGAACGCTCATGGAAGCTCCGCGATCACGTCGATCTCAACCAGCCATTCCGGCCGGGCGAGGGCGACGATCACGAGACCGGTGAACACTGGATACACACCTTTCAGCCAGCGCCCAGCCGTGCGGTAAACCGCCTCGCGGTGACGGATATCTGTGATGTAGACCGTCACCTTGCAGATATGCTCCAGTGTTGCCCCGCATTCGCGCAGCAACAGGTCGATATTCTGCATCACCTTCTCGGTCTGCCCCTCCGGATCGCCCACGGCAACATTCTCGCGCGTGTCGAGATCCTGCGGCACCTGGCCGCGCAGATAGATCATCTTGCCCGTCACCACCGCCTGGCAGAGATCATTATCCAGATTCTGCTCGGGATAGGTGTCCTTGGTATTGAACGGGCGAATACGCTTGTGAATCATCTCTTACTCCGCGGCTTTTCTGGCGGGGATCGCGCCACCGGGCACATTGTCGGATAGTCCGGCGGCCTTGTGAACCACGCGTAGCGTCTCGCTCCAATCGAAATTACGATACACCGCCCCCAGATGCGCGAATGGCGGAGACTGCGCGAAGAGCTGGAAGGTCAGACGGTGCCCCGCATAATCCGAATTCAGCAGATCGCGCGCGAAGGCCAGCAGGCGGCGGCGGTCGTCGGCCACCCATTCCTCGTTGATGGTGTAGAATTTCTCGAGCCAAGCCGCGGTTTCCGGATCGGCGAAGGCGGCGGCGTCGGGGGTCACGCAAATCTGCCCGCCGCATAGCTCGCGGGCTATATGCATCATCTGATGCAGTTGCGAGCAGGCCAGCACACGGCCCGTATAGAGCAGGGACTGGTTGGGCATCAGCAATCCACCGGGGCTGCGCTCGGCGGTGGCGATGGCGGCGGTGAGATGGGCGTTGATGCCCTCTCGGTAGCAAGCCAGTTGAGCGAGTTTCTCCTGCACGGCCTGCTGCTTGTCCAACCCGGTCTGACGGACATTGAACAAGGCCGCGCCAATCATGAAATCCGCGAGCTTCAGATTGCGCTGCACGAAGGCGAAGGCGGAGTAACGATGCAGCGTGGCACGAATGAAGGTGGCCGCCTTGGTGTGCCGGTAGAACAGCACATTCTCCCACGGGATCAACACATTGTCGAAGATCAGCAGTGTGTCGACCTCGTCAAACTTGTTCGAGAGCGGATAATCCTCAACCGGTTTGGAACCCGCGAAGCCGGTGCGGCAGATGAATTTCAGATTGGGCGACCCAAGATCGCACACAAACCCCACCGCGTAATCGGACAATTCCGCATTGCCCCAATTGGCGATGGTGGGCTTGGTGAAGGCCTGGTTGGCATAAGCGGCCGCGGTTTCGTATTTCGCGCCGCGCACGATGATGCCGGCATCCGTCTCCTTCACCACATGCAGCAGCATGTCGGGGTCCTGATCCTGGGGGCGTTTGGAACGGTCGCCCTTCGGGTCGGTATTGGCCGAGACATGGAAGGGATCGTGGCGGATCACCTTATCTATATGAAAGCGGATATTCTCGGAGAATTGCGGGTTCACCTCGTTCAGAACGTCCTGGCCGTCGAAAAGGGACCACATCTCGCCCACTGTCTCGTCGCCCACGCGGGTGACGATGCCGCCAATATCGTCAAGCACCGCATCGGTGGAGGCACGCTTGGCCCGCCAGTCCTCTTGCGTATAAGGCAGCTTGAGACCGACGGCATGCATTTCCCCCGTTTCGTCCTTGTAACTCATCACCGGGGCGGTGGCCGCGTCGTGCTGCATATCGTAAATACGGGCGCGAATATCGACGAGCGGCTTGAACATCTTGTGGGTGGTGACATCGCGCACACGCTCACCATTCACCCAGACCATGCGGCCATCGCGGATCGAATCGCGATATTGCTGCCCATTACGGATCATCTACAGCTTCCCATTGCTTAGCGGATAGTCAACCGGTCTTTCCGGCCCTTCAGCTATAGGCGATCCCGGATGCTTTATTAAAGTCGATACTACAAAGCTATTGGTTAGGTTTATTCTAATCAACTGCCCGGTTTTCAGGCAAAAAACGGGCAGTTGCCTTGAAACGGCTTAGAGAGAGGGCAGAGTCAACCCAAACTCCCGCGCGCATGTCTTGGCGATGTCGTAACCCGCATCGGCATGGCGCATCACACCGGTGGCGGGGTCATTCCAGAGCACCCGCGCCAGCCGCGCCGCGGCTTCCGGGGTGCCGTCGGCACAGATCACCATGCCGGAATGCTGGGAGAAGCCCATGCCGACACCGCCGCCATGATGCAGCGAGACCCATGTGGCGCCGGAGGCGCAATTGAGCAGCGCGTTGAGCAAGGGCCAGTCCGACACCGCGTCCGAACCGTCCATCATGGCCTCCGTCTCGCGGTTGGGCGAGGCGACGGAGCCTGAATCTAGATGGTCACGGCCAATCACGATGGGCGCCTTCAACTCGCCCGAAGCGACCATCTCGTTGAAGGCGAGGCCCAGCCGGTGACGATCCCCCAGCCCCACCCAGCAGATGCGCGCGGGCAAGCCCTGGAAGGAAATACGCTCCCTGGCCATGTCCAGCCAGTTATGAAGGTGCTTGTCGTCGGGCAGCAGCTCCTTCACCTTTGCATCGGTCTTGTAGATATCCTCCGGGTCGCCCGAGAGGGCCGCCCAGCGGAACGGCCCGATGCCCCGGCAAAACAGCGGGCGGATATAAGCGGGCACGAAACCAGGAAAATCGAAAGCATGGGCAACGCCCTGCTCCTTGGCGCGCTGGCGGATATTATTGCCGTAATCGAACGTGGGCACGCCCATCTTCACGAATGCCAGCATCGCCAGCACATGCTGCGCCATGGAGGCGCGGGCGGCTTCCTCAACCGCCTTCGGGTTGGTCTCGCGCTTGGCTTCCCACTCCGCGACGCTCCAGCCGGCGGGCAGATAGCCATTCACCGGATCATGGGCGGAAGTCTGGTCGGTCAGCATATCCGGCTTGATGCCACGCCGCAGCATTTCAGGCAGGATTTCGGCGGCATTGCCCAGCAGCCCGACGGAAACCGGCTTTTTCTCGGCGATGGATGTTTCGATGATCGCCATTGCCTCGTCCAGGCTGTCGGCGCGGACATCGACATAACGGGTCTTCAGCCGCATCTCGATACGGCTCGCTTGGCATTCGATGGCCAGGCAGCTCATGCCCGCCATGGTGGCCGCCAGGGGCTGAGCGCCGCCCATGCCGCCCAGGCCGGCGGTGAGCACCCATTTGCCGGCGACATCGCCGTTATAATGGCGGCGCCCGGCCTCAACGAAGGTTTCATAGGTGCCCTGAACGATGCCCTGGGTGCCGATATAGATCCAGGAGCCGGCCGTCATCTGGCCGTACATCATCAGCCCCTTGCGATCCAGCTCGTTGAAATGCGCCCAATTGGCCCAGTTCGGCACGAGATTGGAATTGGCGATGAGCACGCGCGGCGCATCCTTGTGGGTACGAAACACCCCCACCGGCTTGCCGGACTGGATGAGCAAGCTGTGGTCATCCTCCAGATTCCTCAACGCCGCCACGATGCGGTCGAAACTCTCCCAATCGCGCGCCGCGCGGCCAATGCCGCCGTAAACAACCAGCTCCTCCGGCCGCTCGGCCACCATCGGATCGAGATTATTCATCAGCATCCGCAAGGGCGCTTCCGTCTGCCAGCTTTTCGCGGAAAGTTCCGTTCCATGGTTCGCGCGGATCACGCGCGCATTGTCGAGACGGGTCATGCGCAAAGGCCTTTCAGGATTTTTTCAAGAACAGGTTGGATGGGAATGGGGCTTTGCAGGGGAGTGGGCCAGTTTTCTGGCGTGAGCGGTTGGGGCTCATGCATATAGCCACGGCAGCCAAGCTCCATCTGGACGGCGTGGATGTTGCGCGCGGGCGCGCCGTAATGGCGGGTGATCCAGCCCCCCTTGAACCGGCCATTCACCACATAGGAAAAACCGCTTTCGGCGCAGATGCGCTCCACGCGTTCCCGCAAGGCGGGCGCGCAGCTTTTGCCGTCATTGGTGCCGACATTGAATTGCGGCAACTCACCCTCGAACAAACGCGGAATATGGCTGCGGATGGAATGGCAATCATACAGCACCGCGCGGCCATGCAGGGCGTGCACACGCTCGATCTCCGCGCGCAGGGCCGCATGATAGGGAGTGAAATAGGTTTCGCGGCGCCGGGCGATCTCTGCATCATCTGGCAACGCACCGTTATAAAGCGGCTCGCCATCGAATGTTTCGGTGGGGCAGAGCCCCGTGGTGGCCTGACCTGGATAGAGAGAGACGCCCGAGGGATCGCGGTTGAGATCGATCACCGAACGGGAAATATTGGCGGCGATGATCGTGGCATCCAGCGTTTCGGCAAAGCGATAAAGGTCAGGCAGCCACCAATCGGCATCCTTGCGGGCCAGCCAGTCCGAGGCGAAGACACCGGCGAACTCCTCGGGAAGTTCCGTGCCCGCATGCGGGATGGAAAGAACCAGCCTGGCATTGCCGCGGCGCAGGGTGAACAAGCTCATGCGACCCCCGGCAGATCCGCGCCCGCCAGCGCGCCTTGGCGCAGCAGGGCGATGGCGGCCTCCATATCCGGCGCGAAATGCCGGTCTTCCTCCAATGTCGGCACCGCGGCGCGTAACGTGGCGCGCGCCGCCTCCAATGAGGCAGAGGATTTCAGTGTATGAAAATCACAGCCCTGGGAGGCCGCCAGCCATTCAATGGCGATGATGGCACGAAGATTTTCATTCATCGCCAGCAGACGCCGCGCGCCGTGAGCGGCCATGGAGACATGATCCTCCTGATTGGCGGAGGTGGGAATGGAATCCACCGAAGCGGGAAAGGCACGGCCCTTGTTCTCGGACACCAAAGCCGCCGCCGTGACCTGCGGAATCATGAAACCGGAATTCAGGCCGGGCCTGGGGGTGAGGAAGGCGGGAAGGCCGGACAGGACGGGATCGACCAGCAGCGAAACGCGCCGCTCGGTGAGCGAGCCGATTTCGCAAATGGCCATGGCGATCATATCCGCCGCGAACGCCACGGGTTCAGCGTGAAAATTGCCTCCGGACAGAGCCACGGTGGGGTTGGTGAAAATCAGTGGATTATCCGTGACGCCGTTGGCCTCGGTTTCCAACGTGGCGGCGGCCTGGCGCAGGACATCCAACACCGCGCCCATCACCTGCGGCTGGCAGCGCAGGCAATAAGGATCCTGCACGCGCTCATCGCCCTTTAAATGCGAGGCGCGGATGGCGGACCCGGCCATGAGGGCACGCAGCGCATCCGCGACCTGTTTCTGGCCTTTATGCTTGCGCACTTCATGAATACGCGGGTCGAACGGCGCATCCGACCCCTTGGCGGCGTCGGTGGAGAGCGCGCCGGTGACAAGGGCGGCACGGAAATTATCCTCCGCCTCGAACAGGCCCGCAAGGGCGTTGGCGGTGGAGAATTGCGTGCCGTTGAGCAGCGCCAACCCTTCTTTCGGCCCCAATATGAGCGGGACGAGGCCGGCTTCCCGCAAGGCGAGCGCGGCATCCTTGCGGGCGCCACCGGCATGGATTTCCCCAACGCCCATCATCGCGGCGGTCATGTGCGCCAGCGGCGCCAGATCGCCCGACGCCCCGACGGAGCCTTGCGCCGGAACCACGGGAATCAAATCCTTCGCCAGCATGGCTTCCAGCATGCGGATGGTTTCCACACGCACACCAGAAGCCCCCTGGCCGAGCGAGCCCATCTTCAAGGCCAGCATCAACCGCGCGACGGGGATGGGCATCGGCTCGCCGACACCGGCGGCGTGGGAGAGGACGAGATTGCGCTGCAAGGTGGCGAGATCGTCATCCGCGATCCGCACACTGGCCAGTTTGCCAAAACCGGTGTTAATTCCATAAACCGGCTCGCCACGGCCCAGAATCTCCGCCACCGCGTCCGCGCCTTTCTGGATGGCGGGCAGCGCCGCCTCGTCGAGCCACACGGCCTCGCCTCGATAGATCGCGCGCCATTGCGCGAGGCTCATGGCTCCAGGGGTGAGTTTCATACGGCACTCCAGATACGTTGATGCAATGGATTGAACCCGATGCGGTAGACAAGCTCCGCCGGGCGTTCGATGTTCCAGATGGCGAGATGGCATTTCGCCCCCGCCCGCAACACGCCGACATCCGCACGCCCCAAGGCGGCGGCGGCGTGGCGGGTGACACCCAGCAGACATTCCTCGACCGTGAGGCGAAATTGCGTGGCGGCCATGTTCATTGCCAACAGCAGGGAAAAAAGCGGCGAGGTGCCGGGATTGAGATCGGTGGAAACCGCCATGCGCACGCCATGGCGGCGGAAAGCCTCCACCGGCGGCGACTGTGTCTCGCGCAACGTGAAGAAGGCGCCAGGCAGCAGCACCGCGACCGTGCCGGCCTTGGCCAGCGCCGCCGCCCCCGCCTCGCTGGTATATTCAAGATGATCCGCCGACAGGGCGCCGAATTTCGCCGCCAGGGCCGCGCCATGCAGATCGGAAAGCTGGTCGGCATGCAGCTTCACACGCAGGCCATGCCGGGTGGCGGCGGTGAAAACCTGCTCCATCTCCTCGGGAGAAAACGCAATCCCCTCGCAAAACCCATCGACCGCGTCGGCCAAACCCCGCACGGCGATGTGAGGGATCATGTCCTCACACAACAAGCGCAGATACTCAGCCCGGCTCAGCTCCGGCGGAAACCCATGGGCGCCGAGAAAAGTCGTAGAAATATCGGCCCGGTCGCCAAGCGATTTCGCAACCGCCAAGCTTTTATACTCGGAATCGGGCGACAATCCGTAGCCGGATTTCACCTCGATGGTCGTCACCCCTTCCGCCAACAGCGCCGCCATGCGCCCTTGCGCCGCCGCGCGCAGCGCCCCGGCGCTGGCCTCGCGCGTTGCCTTCATGGTCCCCAAAATCCCACCGCCCGCGCGGGCGATCTCCTCGTAACCGACGCCGTTCAGCCGGGCCTCGAACTCACCCGCGCGATCCCCGGCATAGATGAGATGCGTATGGCAATCGATCAGCCCGGGGGTGATCCAGCGGCCTTGGCAATCCACGACCTCATCGGCCTCGATCGCGCGGGGCGGGCCGGCATGAAGAATGCGCCCGTTTGCTTGCGCCACCACGCCATCTTCCACGACCCCCAGCCCGGGACGGGCCGGATCCATGGTCGCCAATCTCGCATTGATGAAAATCCGCTCTGCACGCATGCCTGCACCTTGGCGTTGAGTGAGATAAGTTGTATATACATATCCAGCATCAGGAGCCCTGTCCAGTGTCCGAGCGCATCATTTTCCGCCATGCCCTGCTGCCCGGCGGCTGGGCAGAAAATGCAGCCATTTCTTATGAAAACGGCGTGATCACGAATGTCGAAACCGGTGTCGCGGGCGGGTCGGGCCTTGCCCTGCCCGGCATGGCAAACCTGCACAGCCATTCCTTCCAGCGGGCCATGGCCGGGCGGGCGGAGTTGCGCGGGCCGACGGCGGATAGTTTCTGGACCTGGCGGGAGCTGATGTACCGGCTGGCGCTATCGCTGGACCCGGACGATGTGCAGGCGATCGCCGCCCTGGCCTTTACCGAAATGCTGGAAGGCGGTTTTACCTCCGTGGCGGAGTTTCATTATCTTCATCATGGGCCGGATGGCGCGCCCTATGCGGATATCGCCGAAATGGCCGCGCGGCTGGCGGCGGCGGCGGCGGAAACCGGCATTGAGCTGCTGCTGCTGCCTGTTTTCTACGCGCATTCAGGTTTCGGTGGGCAAGCTCCCACCGAAGGGCAGCGCCGTTTCGTCAACTCACTCGACAGCTACGCCAAGCTCCATGCCAGATGCCGCGCGCTCTCCGCCACGGGCTGCGCGCCCCATTCGCTGCGCGCCGCCACACTCGATGAAATCACGGCCTTGACGCAACTGAACGGCGCGGCGCCGTTTCATATCCATATTTCGGAACAGACCGCCGAAGTGGAAAGCTGCCTCGCTTTCTCCGGCGCGCGGCCGGTTGAATATCTTTTGGCCAATGCCCCCGTCTCTTCCAACTGGTGCCTGGTGCACGCCACCCATATCACCGCGGCCGAGGCGATGGACATGGCAAAGACCAATGCCGTGGCCGGCCTTTGCCCGATCACCGAGGCCAATCTGGGCGATGGTATTTTCCCCGCCCAGCATTTCACCGGCGCCTATGGCATCGGATCGGATTCGAACGTGCTGATCGATGCCGGGCGGGAACTGCAAATGCTTGAATATTCCCAGCGGCTCGGCCAGCGTCAAAGGAACGTCATGGCCACAGCAACGATTCGTCCCACCGCCACCGCCCTTTACCAGCATGCCGCTTCCGGCGGCGCGCAAGCCGTGGGGCTCGGCCATGGCCTTGTGGCGGGCGCGCCCGCCAGCTTCGTGGGCATCGCGGGTGAAACGCCGGAAGAGGCCTTGGCGGATGCCCTGTTCACCGCCCGCGCCACCGCCGTGCGCGATGTCTGGGTGCGGGGCCGGCATGTGGTGGAAAACGGACGGCACCGGCATGCCGCCCAGGCCCGCGCCAAATTCGAGACCGTGCTGCGCAAGCGGCTCTGACCATGGACGATTCGCGCCCCCAAAAACTCTACGAACAAGTCAAAACCTATCTGCGCGCGGGCATCGCCGCTGGCACCTGGAAGGCTGGAGAGAAAATCCCCTCAGAATTCGAATTGATGGAGCGCCTCGGCGCCTCACGCATGACGGTGCACCGCGCCTTGCGGGAACTCTCCGCCGAGGGCATGCTGCTGCGCGTGCAAGGGGCGGGCAGCTTTGTGCAACCCCCTGCCCCACGCTCGCCATTGCTGGAAATCCATGACATCGCCGAGGACATCACCCGCCGTGGCCATGCCCACCGGGCTGACGTGCTGACGCTGGAGGCCCGCCAGGCCGGTGCGGACATGGCCGCCGAATTCGCGCTGGGCCCGCGGGGGAAGCTGTTTTATTCAGAGATCTTGCATTTCGAAAACGATGTTCCGGTCCAGTTGGAAGAACGCTACGTCTCCCCCGCCTTCGCGCCGGATTATCTGGCGCAGGATTTCAGCGCCATCACCCCCAACCGCTACCTACAGAACATCGAACCGCCACATGAGGTGGAGCATATCATTCATGCCACGGCGGCGGAGGCGCGGGTGCAGAAGCTGCTCCGCCTCTCGCCGCATGAGCCTTGCCTCTGCCTGCTGCGCCGTACCTGGACGGAGGCCGGGCCCGCCACGCGTTCTCTGCTGACCCACCCCGGCAGCCGTTACAGCCTGGGCAGCCGTTATAAGCTGGCGGATTTTCATGCTCGCCCAGGTTGAAAATTGAATCGATTTGCAAACTTTCGCAGGAACGCTAAATTTCACCCCAGGCCGCATATTGGGGGGCGGCGGGTTTGGATCACGATATTTTGCTGCTTTCAGCAACGCTCGGCGTGCTTTCCATCGGTATTATCATCCTCGGCGCCGATCTTCTGACCGGCTCCAGGCGCAAGACCATGCTGGCGTCACCCGCCCCGGACGAATTGCGACGCTTTCTGCGTACCGCGCCACCGATGCGCGAACCCTCCGACCTCAAAGACATGACCGCTCCCACCGCCAGCGGCACGGCAACGGATCACAGCCCCCCTTCCGTTCCGCCGCCGGCACCGGCCGAAGACCCGCCCGCTCCGGATAATTTCGTGTTCCGCCGCCATGCCGCGCGGGAGTTCGCCGCTATGGAGCTGAGCCATAAGCGCTTCCGCCCAGCGCGGGAGGCACCGGCCCCCTCCCCGGAGCCGATGGATTTTTCTACCATTCAGAATGAAGTCCGCGCCGCTCTGGGCACGCCCGCGCGCCCCGCGATGCCACACGACCACGCCGCTACATTAACCTGGACGGAACCAGCCCGCCTGGCCGTGCTAACCCTGACGGGAGACGAGGTGGAAGCTGGGCTTGCCCTGCTGCGTGAACATAATATCGGCACGATGATCGTCTCCCCAGGGCACCCGTTCCGTCCGCCCCTGGCGGATGTGGAGTTGCTCTGCCTGCCCGAAGGCGCCGCCGCCGCCGCCCCCCTGGCCGTGAAACTGCGCGCCAAGCTGGCGCGGGGTGAAGCGGTCGCTTTTTATACGGCAACTGGGCTGAGCGGCCCCGCCGCCCTGCTGGCGGCCCGACTGTCCGGCCCACGGGCCGGTTAAGAATCTGCCCCGACCCCCAGCCGGCACAGCAATTCCGGCACGCCCTCACTTGCCGGAGCGGCGATGACATGATCGAAATAACGCCCGCCGGTGGGGGTGGGGTTGATCTCATAAAGCACACAATTCCGGCCATTGCGCCGTGCCTGGGCCGCGAAACCGGCCGCCGGATAGACCACGCCTGAGGTGCCGATGGCGCAAAACAGATCCGCCTGCCCCAGAGCCTCCATGATCTCGTCCATATGATGGGGAATTTCCCCAAACCAGACGATGTCCGGCCGCATCGCCTCCGCGCCGCAATCCGGGCAAGGCGTATCCACCCCGGCATCATCGTGCCAGGGGCCTGTTTCTCCACACGCGGTGCAGAGCAACCGGCGCAGCTCACCATGCATGTGGCGCAGAGCCCGGCTGCCCGCGCGCTCATGCAGGTCATCCACATTCTGGGTCACCAGCAAAAACGCCCCACGCCCGCGCCAAGCCCGTTCCAGCGCCGCCAGCGCCTGATGCGCCTTGTTGGGCACAACCTCATGCAATTGCGCACGGCGCAGATTATAGAAATGATGCACGAGCGCGGGGTCGCGCATGAATCCCTCCGGCGAGGCGACATCCTCGATCCGGTGATTCTCCCACAAGCCATCGGCGGCACGGAAGGTGGAAATACCGGATTCAGCGGAAATACCCGCCCCCGTCAGCACAACGAGATTCATGCCTGGGCCTCCTTTGCGCCCGCGCGAGGCTATCAACCCGCCTGGCCGATTGGAACCCGCTTCCCGGCCAGGGTCACATGATTTAGAACGACGATGAAGAATACAAGAGCCCACGGACCTGGGCACCCCCATTGCCGCCGCAGGGCGGCCTTGCAAACAATGTCTACCTTGCTGCCACTTTTTCATGTTTCCAGGGGACGATGCCCAAGCCGGACGAACTCCTCTTTGCCCTGAAGACCTTCACCGGCGCCATGCTGGCTTTTTATATTTCCTGCTGGCTGGGGCTGGACAACCCTTATTGGTCCATGGCCACGGCCTTCATCGTCGCCAACCCCTATGCCGGGGCCATGCGCTCCAAGGCGATTTATCGTTTTTTCGGCACGCTCATCGGTGGCACCATGGCCGTCATCCTGGTGCCCATGCTGGTCGATGCACCGGTGCTGCTCTGCATCGCCATGGCGCTATGGGTCGGGTTTTGCTTGTATATCGCGTTGCTCGACCGCTCCCCGCGCGCCTATGCCTTCATGCTCTCAGGCTATACGGCGGCGCTGATCGGCTTTCCTTCCGTTACCGATCCAGCCCATGTGTTCGAGACCGCTCTGACACGCTGCGAGGAAATCACCCTCGGCATTGTCTGCACCACGATGATCGGCACGTTGATCATGCCGCGTTCAATGGGGCCGGTGCTGGCGCGGCGGATCACCTCCTGGGTGAAACCAGGCGTGGATTGGGCCAGCGCCGTTCTCGCCGGCGACGGTGAATCACAACTGGCGAGGGATGCTCGCCGGCGCCTCGCCTTCGAGGCGACCGACACCGCCATGATGGTCTCCCAGCTGGCCTACGACATCTCACATATGCAATCGGCGGCACGGCAGGTCACGCGGCTGCGCATGTATGTGATCAGCCTGATGCCGGTCCTCAGTTCCATCGGCCAACGTGTCGCGGAACTGAAACAGCTCGGCGCCCTGACCCCGCCCGTGCAATCGGTGCTCGCCAAAACCGACCAATGGATCAAGTCCGGTGAAACCGAGGGCGCGGATGCCCTGCTGCATGAAATTCAGAAGCTGGACAACGAACCGCCGGACTGGCCCGGATTGCTGCGCGCCAGTCTGGCCCTGCGGCTGGAGGAGTTGGTGCGGATCAGCCATCAATCGCGCCAATTGCGCCGGCATGTGACCGATGGCGCGCCGCCGCCGAAAAACCCGGCCCTGGAAACCGAATATATCGCCATTACCCAACAGAACCGCGACCATAAATTCGCGCTTTATTCCGCTTTCTCGGCCATGCTCTCCATTTTGCTGGTCTGCGCCATCTGGATTGAAACCGCCTGGACCTATGGCGCGGGCGCGGCGATCATGGTCGGCATCGCCTGCTCCTTCTTCGCGGCACAGGACGACCCGGCCCCCGCCATCGCGCAGATGCTTCGCAATTCCTCCATCGTCATCATTGGCATCTTCATTTACAGCTTCGCCATTCTGACCAAGGTGGTCAGTTTCGAGGAGTTGTATCTCGTCTTGCTACCCTGCGGGCTCATCATCGGCGTCTTGATCTCCCGTCCGGCCACCTTTGGCTCCGGCATGGCGCTGGGGGCTATCGGCGCCACGCAATTCGCCCTCGGCAATGGGTACAACACCAACCTCATCAAATTCGCCAATAGTTCGTTCAGTCTTCTGATCGGCATCGGCAGCGCCCTGCTCATCACCCGGATCATCCGTTCCGTCGGCGCCGCTTGGAGCGCCGAGCGGTTGATGCGCGCCAATTGGCGCGAGGTCGCCGCCGCCGCCGAAGCCAGAACCGCCCCCGACCGCGCCATGCTCACCGGCATCATGATGGACCGCCTTGGGCTGATCATGCCGCGCCTGGCCGCTGTCGCCATGGGCGCGGACAGCGCCGCCGCCGGCGCTCTACGCGACCTGCGCGTGGGGTTGAACATCATCGGGCTGCACCGTGAGCAATGGCGCCTGCCCCCGCGCGCGCAAGCCGCCGCCACGCGCGTGTTCGACAACCTCGCCACCTATTACAGAGGCGATCCACGCCAGCCCCCCGCTCCCGAACTGGCCCTGGCCCTCGATGATTGCATGGTCGCGCTGATCGACGATGCGCTGGCCTATCGCGCGGCGCTGATGATCCTCTCTGGCCTGCGTTCGGCGATGTTCCCGGACATGGCGCCACCCGCCTTCACGCTGTCCTCCCCCGCACAGGCCATTTCATGATCGGCGAAGTCAATATTTATGGCGTGCTGTTTCCACCGCTGCTCATCTGGATCGGCATCGCCCTGGTGCTCTCCATGGGCATCAGGCGGCTCATATCCGCCTCTGGCCTGTACCGTTATGTGTGGCACCGCCCGCTCTTCGATGTCTGCCTGCTTGTCATGCTCACCGGGCTCGTCAGCCTGGCCGCCAACCGCTATTTCTGACCCTCTGGAGTCTCATGAAACCCGTATCCTTCGTCAGCCGTTTTCTTGTCACGCTCGCGGCTTCGGTCGTTGCCGGGCTCATCGGCTGGCAACTTTGGGTCTATTATATGGACATGCCCTGGACACGCGACGGCCGCGTGCGGGCGGATATCGTCTCGCTGGCGCCCGACGTAACCGGCCCGGTGGTGAAAGTGCTCGTGCATGACAATGAATTCGTGCATACGGGCCAGCCGCTTTTTGAAATCGACCCTTCCCGCTTCAACCTGGCCCTGGAGCTGGCACAGGCCTCCCTCTCGAAAGCTCAGGCGACGCTGAAAAACGCACAACAAAACGCCGCGCGCTATCATGCGCTGTCCGATAACGCCACCTCCGCCATCTCCCGCGACAATGTCTCCACCCAGGCGCAGGAGGCCGAAGCCGCCTACAAGGCCGCGCAGGCGGATCTGGGCGTTGCCGAACTCAATCTGAAACGCACCGTCGTTCGCGCCACGGTAAACGGCATGGTCACCAATTTCTCCATGCGTCCGGGCGATTATGTGAATGCCGGCACGCCGGTCATCGCCATTGTGGACACAGATTCACTTTATGTGGATGGCTATTTCGAGGAGACAAAGCTCCGTCATATCCAGCTTGGCGACAAGGCGAGCGTGCAGCTTCTCCAGGGTGGCCCGGCCATTGAAGGGCATGTCGCGGGCATCGCCGCGGGCATCGCCGACTCAGAACGGATCAGCGCGCCGACCTTGCTGGCGGATGTAAACCCGACCTTCACCTGGGTCAGGCTGGCGGCGCGCATCCCCGTGCGGATCGCGCTGGACAAGGTTCCCGGCAATGTCCATCTGGTCGCGGGCATGACCTGCACCGTCTCCATCAAACCTGAACAGAAGCACTGAACGAGGCTTGGTGGGCTTGAAAGCTTCAAGCCCCTTTTTGGCGACCGCGCCATGCCTGGCCGGGATGTTTAACGCCGTCAAAATGCTGGCGGGCTTCCCCCGCCGCTAATTGCGCGCATACAGAACCCGCAAGACCACGAACCAGTTCTCCTGGTTCCCGGCGAGCCGGCCTTGCGCGTCGGCATGCAGCTTTTCCATCATCACGGAATCCTCGACATTACCGCCGACAACATCGACCCGCCCGGGGCCGCCACCAGTCACGACGGCGCAATGCGCGGGAAAGAGAAAGGATGTCGGCAGGTCCTGGAACGTCAAATTCCGGGCGCGCCCGCGTGGAAAACAGACGAGATCACCCAGGCGCGGCGCGTAATCCTTGGGGTTCTCCGCGATCAGCAGCTTGCCGGGACGATATGGGCGCGCGGCATAATTGATATAGGTGGCGTGGTCCGGCGCATAAGGAAAATGCGCGCCCGCGCCCGCAATCCGCATGACATAGGAGATAAACGCCGCCGACCAGGCAAAATCCCCATTCTTCGCCACGGGGAAGATCTTTCCGGCGCCATCATGTTTGCCGGTCCAGCGTGCATCTGGCTCGCCCGCGGGCATTCCCTCCCACCAATATTCACCGACACGTTGCCACAAGCCCTGCTGACGCTCCGCCATCGTCGCGGCGTGCTGCACATAGCCGGCACCGCCATCGTGCTCGACCTGGCTGCCCCAGAGCCGCCACTCCCGCAACGCGACCGCCACGGCCGCGCTGCGGGAAAACGGCTCATACGGTACGCTGGCGAAGGGGGGCGCATGCGTGCCCGCCGCACAGGAGGATAGCAGGCAAAAAGAGAGGGCCGCCATTTTTTTGAAAACCCCCGGCATGCGCCGATGCCGCTCTCTTCGGTTCGGATCCGTCACGCGAGATCGCTGAACATTTCAGTGAGCGCGCTCTCCGTGGCATCGCAAAGCCCCCGCTCGGTGATCAGTCCGCTCACCAGTCTCGCGGGCGTGACATCGAAAGCCGGATTTGCGGCGGGGCTCGATGTTGGAACGATGCGAACCGTGGCGATCGATCCATCCAGCGCCCGGCCAGTCATCGTCGTCACCTCGGCCGGCGCGCGTTCCTCGATGGGGATATCGGCGAGCCCGTCACGGATCGTCCAATCGATGGTGGAGGATGGCAGTGCCACCCAGAACGGCACGCCATTGTCACGCGCCGCCAGTGCCTTCAGATACGTGCCGATCTTGTTGCAGACATCGCCCTGGCGTGTCACCCGGTCGGTGCCGACGATCACGAGATCCACCTCGCCATGCTGCATGAAATGCCCACCGGCATTATCCGCGATGACCGTGTGTGGCACGCCATGCTTGCCAAGCTCCCATGCCGTGAGGGAAGCCCCCTGATTGCGCGGGCGGGTTTCCTCCACCCATACATGCGTGTCGATGCCGGAATCATGCGCCATATAGATTGGTGCCAGCGCGGTGCCCCAATCCACCGTCGCGATCCAACCCGCGTTGCAATGCGTCAGGACATTGACCCGTTTTCCGGTTTTCGCCTTTTCCTGGATCAAAGAAAGACCGTTGCGGCCGATGGCCTCGTTCACCGCCACATCTTCATCGCAAATGCTGGCGGCCTCGACATACGCCGCGGCGGCACGGTGGTATGGCTCCACATTCCGCAGCAGCGTGCCCATGCGCTTGAGCGCCCAACGCAGATTGATGGCCGTCGGCCGGGTCGCGCCCAGTACCTCCAACGCCTGCGCCAAGGCCGCATCGGAGGCATCGGCGCGCATTGCCAAGGCAACGCCGTAGGCTGCCGACGCACCGATCAAGGGTGCGCCCCGCACTAGCATCGCCTTGATGGCGTGCGCCATTTCCTCAAGCGTTGTCAGGCGGACAAGATCGACGTTCCATGGCAGCTTGGTTTGATCAATGACGCGGACAGACCAGCCATCTGTCTCGTCCACCCAGATCGAGCGGTACGGGGTGCCGTCAATTTTCATGGCGTTAAAATTTCCTAAAGTTTTTGATGCAAGGCGCAGACAAGGGTGAATAAGCGCCGCGCGGTGGGAAAATCAATCACCACCTTTCCCGCCAACCGCTCCAGCATCAGTTCGGCGCCTTCATTATGCAAACCGCGCCGCCCCATATCGATGGCCTGGATGCGCGCCTCACGCCCTTCCGCCACGGCATTGGCGTAGGAATCAAGCAGCATCTGGTAATCACGCACCAGCATCTTGAACGGTCCCAGCGCCAGCACCACCGCTTGCACCGGCTGGTCTTCCTGGTCGCGCACATCGAACACCAGGCGCCCTTCCTGAATTGAAAGATGCAGGATGCTTTGCAGATCCGGCTGGTCGGGCAGATGGAATTCATTCTCCTGCGCCAGATCGCGCACAGCCTGTTCACGGTCCGCCTGCTGCAAGGCGGAGATGCGATGCAACGCCTCACCGTCCAGAACAACCCGCGTCAGCCTGCCTTTTGCATCCGCCATCACAGCCTCCCGCATCCATCCTTAAACCGGATGGCCGATCCATTCACACCCTGGCAAAACGGCAGACCCTGCCGGGCAAACGCGTATCCCTGGCGAAAACTTCCGTCATGCATCCAGGAAAGAGCATAGCCATTCTGGCAAGGCGCTACAAATGGCATATCGTATGTGCATGATCGTATCATCCGTTATTGCCGAGCGCCACGATCTGAAAACAGATTCAGACACGCCATGATTTCGTATAATCTTGCCGCGCCGTTCATCATTCATTTAACTTCGCCATCAATAGCCATGTCCCGATTTGCGATTTTTGGCTGGTGTAAGCGCCGGGTTTGAAAACCGGTAAAAACATGGCGGCGGCATGGCGTTTTCACGGCGCACCGCCACTCGACTATGGCTTTTGTGCATGTTTAAAAAAAAAACGCATGAATGCGGCTATTTATTTACGCTTTTTATTGACAGCCGAACATGAGAAGCCGAATAGCGATTCTTACGTGCATTGCGCGATTCGCGCCGCAACCATGTTTTGTTCTTAGCAGTCAAGGGCCTGCGCGCGAAATGAAGAAGGACGGCTCACCGCCGTGGGAAAAGACGTTTCTGTGCCGGACCGCGACCAAACCGAACCTCAATCCAACCTTGAAAGCAAGGAGCATTTCTCGTGACCACTGAAGACCAGAATAATGCCCAGCGGGCGCAGCCGTTGGCCGTACGGGCGACCGTGAAGAAAGCCACCGCGAAGAAACCGGTCGCCAAGAAGACCGCAGCCGCGAAGAAGCCCGTCGCCAAGAAGACCGCAGCCGCGAAGAAGCCGGTCGCCAAGAAGACCGCAGCCGCGAAGAAGCCCGTCGCCAAGAAGACCGCTGCCGCGAAGAATCCGGTCGGCAAGAAGACCGCAGCCGCTAAGAATCCGGTCGCCAAGAAGACCGCTGCCACAAAGAAACCGGTCGCCAAGAAGACCACGGCCGCGAAGAAGCCGGTCGCCATGAAGACCGCAGCCGCGAAGAAGCCGGTCGCCATGTAGACCGCTGCCGCGAAGAAGCCGG